>JAYTZG010000066.1:0-7215 GCA_043742005.1 Minisyncoccota bacterium
GACTCAGTTACAAAAAATCCTCAACGTAACTTTTGCGAATGTCAAAGTGCTACTTACGGCGATTACCCATCGTTCGTACTTAAACGAGCATCGCGAAGCGACATGGGATCATAACGAGCGTCTAGAATTTCTCGGCGACGCGGTTTTGGAGTTGGTAGTGACAGATTTTCTTTTTGCGGAGTATCCAGATAAGCCAGAGGGGGAATTGACGGCTATTAGAGCAGCCCTAGTGAATACGGTATCGCTTTCGGCTGCTGCTGAAAAACTCGGTGTCAACCAGTTTCTTTTAATGTCCAAGGGAGAAGCAAAGGACGTTGGCCGTGCCCGTCAGTATATTCTCGCTAACGTCTTTGAAGCTTGTATCGGCGCTATTTATATTGACCAGGGATATGGTGAGGCCAAGACGTTCATTGCTGGGCGGCTCTTTCCTCAAACGGATGAAATTGTACGCAAGCGCTTGTGGCAAGATGCAAAAAGTCGTTTCCAGGAGTTATCTCAAGAACACGCTTCGGTGACCCCAACTTACGAAACTGTCGGCCAGACCGGACCAGACCACGATCGGGTGTTTACAGTTGGAGTTTTTCTTAGGCGCGAAAAAATTGCCGAGGGCACTGGCCGCTCAAAACAAGAGGCCGAACAGGAAGCGGCTGAAAGAGCCATTGAAGCAAAAGACTGGGGAACAGAGTAAGTTTGCTCGGTCGACGCGGTGATATACTGTATATAATGTTAAACAGTAAAGGCTTCACCTTGATTGAAGTGACTGTCACCGTCGCCATTATTGCGATCCTTTCAGCAGGGATACTGTTCGGTATTACTGAAGCCGGTCAGAAGTCACGTGATTCCAAGCGAGTGGCCGATTTGCGCACTTTGCAATCAGCTATTGAATTATATAAACTAAAATATGGACGGTATCCAGAAGGCTGTCGTGGGCCCAATCAGTGGTCTGGACAAGCCGGTACTAATTATGCCTGTGCGATAGGAAGTCAATATATCACCGGGCATGTTGACACTACTGATTGGGATAATGATGGCAATAGGACCGAGAGATTTTCATTTGCGCCAGAATTTATTCCAACCTTGCCACGTGACCCAAAACCTCTGGCAGACGCTCGGTCTGGCTATGTATACACCACTAACAGTGAGGGCTCCGTGTTTAAACTAATGGCACGGCGAACCGTTGAAATTGATGAAAAATTGAAATCTGGGACACAAGGGTATACTCATCAATTGAAGAGTTGTGATGCTACCAACTCAGGGACTGGTATTTGTGATGCCACTGCGCCAACTGGAAATAAACCAAACCACTGTCAGGAAAATGATGCTGTATTCAAAATTACCTACGCGGTCTGGGGAGGTTTTGCTCGGGGCTTCGACGCTTTGGCAGTCGAGCAACTGACGGAGGATATTTTGTGTGATATCCCATAATTTGTGAACAAACTCTGAGCGAAATAGGATTTCTGGTGGTACCATGAATGTATGTATAGAATGTCTAAAAGAAAGTCCCATGGCTTCACTCTCATAGAGTTAATGGTGGTTGTAGCTATCATTGGGATCATTACAGCGGTGTTGTTTGTTTCTTTCGACGAAGGTCGTAAACAATCAAGAGACAAGGTTCGGATGGCAGAACTCAAAGAGTTGCAGTTAGCGATTGAGCTTTATAAAGCGCAAAATGGAGTGTACCCGACACAGGGTTGTACTAGTGATACGGGACTCTGGGTCGGTCCAGGGACACAACCATCATGGGGACAGGAATGTACCGAGTATATTATTGGTCTCGCACCCACTTACATTTCTGAATTGCCACAAGACCCAAATCAAGAATCAGACCTAGGTAAAGGTTTACTGTATCGTACAAATGCCACAAAAACAGGATACAAAGTCATTGTTCATGATACTGTCG
Source organism: Minisyncoccota bacterium (assembly GCA_043742005.1). Classification (GTDB taxonomy): domain Bacteria; phylum Patescibacteriota; class Minisyncoccia; order Phycocordibacterales; family UBA918; genus OLB19. Next base: position 1,901 of record JAYTZG010000066.1, read on the forward strand.
AAAGTCAATTCATCACGGCTCAGTCAGATGAATTTTCTCGTATACCGGAGTCATGTGGCATTTCCACTGGCAATCTTTTTACAGCTCAGTATGCTGTATATTCAACCGGATTCGAGTGCCTGTAGTTTATGTACCTAAAAGAACTCACAATTAATGGATTTAAATCCTTCGCTAAGAAGAGTGATTTTGAGTTTTCGGCTCCGATTACAGCGATTGTAGGTCCGAATGGTTCTGGGAAAAGTAATGTAGCCGAATCGTTTCGGTTTGTACTTGGTGAGCAGTCAGTGAAGTCGATGCGAGGTAAGCGTGGTGAAGATTTAATTTGGGGCGGGTCGGATAAATTAGCCCGAGGCAATCGAGCGGCAGTGGAATTGGTGTTTGATAACACGAAGCGGACTTTTACGCTCGATTTTGACGAAGTCAAAATCGAGCGAGTAGTCCATAGGGATGGCGCCAATGAGTACAAGCTTAACGGCTCACAAGTACGTCTTAAGGATATTCACGAACTGCTGGCGAGTGCCAACATTGGATCAACCGGACACCACATTATTTCCCAAGGCGAAGCCGACCGGATTCTTTCAGCCGGAGCTAAGGAGCGGCGTGAGATGATTGAGGACGCCCTTGGTCTGAAGGTATTTCAAATCAAAAAACAAGAAACCGACCGCAAGCTCCAAAAAACGACGGATAATATCGCACAAGTTCAGTCATTGCGGCGTGAAGCAGCGCCACATTTAAAATATTTAAAGAAGCAGGTGGAAAAAGCCGAACGTTCACTTGAAGTGCAGGCGGAACTTAAGCGTGCTTATGCTGAATACTTAAAAAGAGAAGATACTTACATCGCTTTTCATTTCGATACTCTAACTGAAAAGCGACGTACTCCCGTAGCTGAACTTGAAGCTCTGTCTGAAAAGATTACGGCCGCCAAAGAAGCACTCCAGGACAACGAAGACGAAGCTGGTAAAGAAGCGCTTCAAGCTATCGAGCGAGAATATAAAATCGCGACAACGACGCGTCAGCAGGCCCAGCACGAACTCAGTCAACTGCAGGGACAGATTTCCTTTTTGGAACGCCGGCTGGCTCACGCCCAAAAAAGTGAGAAGCCAACTAATCGTCTGATTCCACAAGCGCATCTGGAAGAGTTGGTTGAAGATATTGCTGATAAAGCAGAGAAGGCTCTGACGAAAGGCACTGAGGATACGCTTAGGCGAGCGCTGTCTGATTTAATTCTTCAGCTTAGAAGCTTTTTGCACAAGAGTGAGGGCGAAGTTATTGATACTACTGAAGCCGACAAGGAAGAATTACAGAAAGTGTTAAAGCAAGTCAGTGTTGCACAGGAAGCAGTGTCCGTCGCCTTAGAAACCGAAAAGACGGCCGAAGAACAGGTAGTCGCCACTCGTACCGCCAAGATAACTGATCTAGAAGGAAAGCGTATCGCCGAGCGCGACATGTTTGACTTGATGCAAAAGCGACGTGAACGTGAAGCAGATATTGCACGTATTGATAATGAACTATCCGTGTTGCAACGTGACCGTGATGATTTTAAACAAGAGCTACAAGAAGCCGTGTCGCTCCTTGGTCGCGGCGCGTCCGACTATTTTAATTTTACGGTGGTTGATGAAAATGAAGTAGAGATCTCATATGAGCAGATTGTTAATGAAGAACGTGATTCACAACGGTTGCGAAGACGGTCATTGGAGAAACTCAAAATTCGTCTGGAGGAGCTCGGGGTCGGTGCGACCGAAGATTTACTTCTTGAATACCAAAATGCTAAAGAACGAGATGAATTTCTTGAGAAAGAACTACTCGATCTGGAGACATCTGTGCAGAATCTAAAAACGCTCATCACTGAGCTGCAAGGTAAACTTGAAGAGCAGTTTAACGTTGGAGTAGAAAAGATTGCGACAGAGTTCAGCAAGTTCTTCGCCTTGATGTTTGGCGGCGGTTCAGCGAGTCTCAAGCGAGTTGCCATCAAGAATCGTCAGTCTGACGATGAAGATGATACTGAAGAAGTAGTGACCGAAGAGGGAATAGAACTCGACGTCTCACTCCCCAACAAACGCGTACGCGGCCTTGATATGCTTTCAGGAGGCGAACGTGCCCTCACCTCTATTGCCCTGATCTTCGCCATGAGTCAGGTCAATCCGCCACCGTTTATTATTCTCGATGAAACCGATGCAGCACTAGACGAAGCCAATAGCCGCCGCTACGGTGACATGATTGAATCCCTTGCCGCCAAGTCACAGCTCGTCCTCATCACTCACAACCGCGAAACCATGTCCCGCGCCGGTATCCTCTACGGTATCACCATGGGCATCGATGGTATCTCAAAGGTGCTCTCAGTGAAATTCGACGACGCGGTCGCCGTCGCAAAGTAGATTTATGAATGAAGGGCCACCTAATAGGGAAGAAAAGGAATCATCCGGTCAATTTTTAAGGCGAATGCGCGGCGTACTTCGGAGTATCTCTGATTCGACCATAGAAAATGAAGAAGCAGCTGAGGCTCTCACAGAAGAACAACTCACTCGTCGGGAAGCGTTAAAACGCCTTAGTTACGCTGCGGTCGGAGCAGTCACCGTGGTTGGTGGAGTAAAAGTTATGGAGTCAGTGGTCGAATATAATGAGGAGCAGGAAGCTATGCGACAACGTTCCGATGAATTCTTTGCTGAAGTGAGTGGGTATGAAGCACAGATCGCATTACGTTTTGACGAAGTTTTATTTATTGATCAAACTGGTGCACCGATTACTTATGTATCGATGGAAGATTTTACAATCGAACGAAATGGCGAACCTTACCTCCTTTTGCCCGGAAAGCGCGACGAATACGGAATTATTGAAGATGATATTCCTGGAGAATGGCTTGATTACGTTCGCGGGCTACTAAAAGACTTAAAGCCAGAAATTTTTATAGACCCTGAAGCAGACGTGCCCCGAGCACTCTCAGTGCACGGTCAGTTTAGGGCCGCATTGAATGACCCTGACGAACCGAATTTAGCCGAAAAAATCCGCACCGGCCAGGTGACTACGTACGAGGGGATTGTGCAGTATTTTTCTGAAAAACCGGTGGTGGGAGACGAGAATTTCACTCGTCGAGAGTACGTAGAATCTCAGATTCAATTCAGAGCATGGGAAGAAATCGAAGGAAAGATGGTTGGTGTGCATCCGGCTGCACAAGACGAACTACGACGTCTCATCGTCGGCCTCTGTGCGCAAGAATCGAATTTTAACAACGGACTTGTTAGTGCTAGCGACGCTCGTGGTATTTTTCAAATATTACTAGAGGTCTGGGAAAAAGATTACGAACTTGCCGAAGAAGATTTCAAATCACTCGATAAACAAATAGACGTAGCTGGAAAACACCTTAGCCACATGTACGCTCGTATGCAAGATAAAGCCGGAGAGTTGGCGATGCAACAACTTCGTGCCGTCCATGGCGATGAAGAAATTTTGCAGACTGAGGTTCTGGTACCTTTGACTCTCAATTCTTACAACGCCGGACCTGACAGAGTCGGGGAGGCGGTGCGGAAATATTTTGAAATTCCAGCCAATAGAGACAAGCGTCTGACCGGTAGAGATTTATTCCTAGACATTGCGAACTTTGCAGACGAAAGAAAGGACGGATTGCTAGAAGATTATGGTGAACACGCCCGCGAATACGTCCCCCGCATCTACGCCAAAGCCAATGTTTTTAAGAACGAATAAGGCTATTGACAGATAGTTATATTTTTGTATAATATAAAAGAATAATTGCACCGCAAACCAAGGAGGAAACTTTGCGTAAGTACAAAACAATCCAACGCTATCCTGAGCGCACTGAAGAGTTGCGTCGGGAAGTTAAGTTGTTCGGTGACTTCCATCGGCTCAAGGAGATCTCCGGACTCTCCCTGCAAACCATCGCTAACTTCGCGAAAGGCAAAACCTATTTCCTTCGCGCCGAAACGGTCTGGTCGCTGCAAGAAGCGCTTCGGCGCGCCGCGCAGAAGCCACTGGAACAGGTACCGGTCAAGCAGCGAGCGGAAGGATGGAGGCAACGTGGCGACACGTTGCGACCGCGCCAGGCTCGTGGAAAGCGGCCGATCCGCCGCTCCGTCGTTCGCTCCAGTAAGAGCTAACTAAAGGAGAAAAAACAGGACCCCGGTTATTGCAACTGGGGTCCGATTTGTTTATTTTGTGATGAGTTCAAAGTCTAGTTGTCGCTCATCTTTGTCGGCTCGGATTAGTTTTACTTTTACTTCGTCGCCTAGGCGGTAGGTCTTACCGGTCTTTTTACCTTTGATGCGGTACTTGGTTGCTTCGTGTTCGAAGTAATCGCTTCTGATACTAGAAAGCCTGACCATACCGTCAGCGAGCGAGCCTTTTTCTTGGACGTAGATGCCCCAGTCGGTGACGCCGGTTATAACACCGTCGAAGATTTCACCAATTTTATTCATAAGGTATTCAACCTGCTTGTACTTGATAGAGTCACGTTCGGCTGAGACGGCTTCCATTTCGCGCTGGGATGACTTTATACACATCTGTTCGTACTTAGACATCTCTTTCTCGCCAATGTGAGTGCCGTCAAGGTGCTGACGAAGCATGCGGTGAGCCATAAGGTCCGGGTAACGACGAATTGGTGAGGTGAAGTGCGTATAGAATTTGAAAGCGAGGCCAAAGTGCCCGATGTTTTTGCTGGAGTAGATTGCCTTGGCCATTGAGCGAATACTGGCAGTTTTGATGAGGTTTTCTTCTGGCTTACCTTCCACATCTTTCATGAGTTGGTTAAGCGCTTTGGCGCCGACGATACCTTTCTTGGTTTCAAACTCGTATCCCAGAGCATGCACAAAGGCGGCTAGTTCCTCAATCTTATCTGGGTTAGGAACATCGTGAATACGGTAGACGAAGCCCATGTCTTTGTTTTTAGACTTAGAGAGGCTATTGATGTGCGTCGCGACTTCACGATTAGCGAGAAGCATAAAGTCCTCAATCATGAGCATAGTTTCAGTGCGGACTTTGGTGTAGGCGCGAATTGGAGCGCCGCGCTCATCAAGTTCAAATTTCACTTCTGGCTGCTCAAAGGCAATTGCGCCATTTGCATGACGCTTGCGACGCAAAATGCGACCGAGCTTCATCATGATGTTGAGTTCATCAAGCAAAGTCCCATCTTGTTTATCAAGAACTTCCTGAGCTTCTTCATACGAAAAACGCTTGTCGGAGTGAATGACTGATTGGCCGTACCATGCACTTTGAATATGTGCATCGCTATCGAGTTCAAAGACAGCGGAGAAGGCGAGACGATCTTCATTAGGACGGAGAGAACAGAGGTCGTTACTGAGGACCTC
>JAYTZG010000067.1:0-7214 GCA_043742005.1 Minisyncoccota bacterium
ACCCCACTAGCTAGGCCAGCGGGGTTAGTTATTGAAGTGCAAAAATCCTGGTTCCCGGGTTGATTATATATGGCAAGTCTTCTGTTACGTGCAGTTGCCAAAGCCTGTACCCTGGCAACCAGTGCACGACAGCGACTTTCCCCCTGGTCAACAACAATATGTTGTCATTGGGGGTACCTCTCAAATGTTGGGGTCCGTCCTGACAACACCGGAAGATAAACCTTAGTAACTCGCCCTTACCAAAAGCCTCATATCTAGCAAAGAAACCGCTCCTGGCTTCAGACAGGAAGACTGGCTTTCTGTACTCAGGCGGTTGCGCCGGCGGAAGTACATCTACCGCAATGACCTCACTGCCAGCGCATGGATAGAGATCCCCATTACCCAGCCAGGCTTCCGTTTGCGCCGAAAACCAAAACCAATCCTTAAGGGCCAGGCGATAACCAAGAGCGTCGCCGCACACAATAGCACAAACAGAGACAGGCTCTGAGTAAGAACTTCTTTCGAGCATAGCTCAACTCCTTTCTCTATCCACTTAAACATAAACCCTCTTCGGATACAAGAAACCCTCCTAGGGTAGGCCCCAAATTAGACTACGGACAAATCCTAAGCTCAGGCGCAAGCAAGCCAGTTTTATTATCCTTGTCTTTACTCGTATCAAGCAAACCAAAGTAAACTACTTGATATTTTTTATGATTATTTACCTGAAAATCTTCAGTCTCAAATTCTTTTCCGCTGAGTGTAATCTTCAACTTCATTAGGTTTTCTGAAATAACAACCTCTTCGATACGAACTGTGTTGGGAGTTGTTGAACTAAGCGCAAAGCCAAGATTAAGTCGCCCTTTTCTAATGCTATTTTCTTGATCATACAAACCGACATTACTGTCGTCTTGCAAATTCTTCACAAGTAAGTACTCATAACTATTCGCGCCAAGGGACACTTCATACACTCTGCTTCTACCAAATTGAATGTTCGCTGCATAAACACCTGTTGGCGTAAAATCGAACTGAAAAGATGTTCCTGTCTTAGTGCTTGTGGCGTAGGTAGCAATCGCTCGCCCGCCCTCGAGTCGCCAATGCCCCTCGTCACATGTAGAGTCTCCCTCCGTATGTAAAAACCCCTCACCCAAAGGTGTGTGGTCTGGCCCTCCGACTGGTTCTGCCTTTGGTATAGAAGCTAAGCTGCTGTAGCGATTTACTAAACCATAAGTACTTTTCAAAGCCTGGCTCACTTCAAAAAGAAAAATGACTAAAATCAAAAAGGACACCAGTACTATTAGTACGATAGCTTGTTTAGTGTGTCTAACTTCTGGGTCAATTTTCATTAACTCGAGCAGCACGTCTTTTAGTTTTTTTTGCTTGGTCATCTCAGTTTTATTGCACAAACAAAAGGGACGCCAAAGGCGTCCCTTTCTGCTATTTATTATTCTTCGCGTCGTTCTCGGCTAGTTTCTTTCGGATCATGGCTTGGGCGGCGTTTTGGGAGTGCTGGTAGTAGAGACTCTTCACACCGAGCTTCCAGGCTTGGATGTAGAGCTGGTTGATTTCTTTTACCGGTGTATCTGGTGCCACCATGATGTTTAGAGACTGGGCTTGGTCGATGTGCTTTTGGCGATCGGCGGCTTGCTCAATAATTTTCATCTGGTCGACTTCAGCAAAGGTGCGGAAGACGGCTTTTTGTTCATCAGTGAGAATATCGAGATGTTGGACTGAGCCATCGTTGTCGCGAATACTATCCCAGACCTCCTTGGTGTCTTTACCGAGATCAGCGAGTACTTTGAGGAGGGTTGGATTTTTGATAGTCACCTTCATCTTGGCTACGTCCTTCACGTAGCAGTTAGACCAGATTGGTTCGATACCTTGTGACACTTGTCCCAAAATAAACGCTGATGAGGTAGTTGGCGCAATAGCGATCAGGGTCGTGTTGCGGCGTCCGTAGCCCTTGAGCACCTCTGGCTCACCGAGGGTCTTGGCTAGTTCTTTCGTAGCGACATCGGCCTTATCTTTGATTACTTTAAATACTTCGCTGTTGAGTGTAGCTGCGGCTTCGCTTTCAAAAGCGAGACCTTTAGCTTGGAGAAGTGAGTGGTACCCGAGTACCCCTAGACCGAGAGCTCTGTTTGCCTTAGCGAAGTTGTACGCTCGCTCCATAAAGTTAAAGGCACGTCGCTTTTCTTCTTCTTCGTGATCACGTAGTCGCTCTAGCTTCACGATGAAGTCTTCCATCACCGCATCGAGGAAGGCTGTCATAGTCTCGACGAGGTCGGTATCCTTCCAAGCGTCATAATGAAGAAGATTGAGTGATGAGAGACAGCACACAAACGACCAGTCGGCCTTGCTTGGAAGCATGATTTCGCTACACATGTTACTCGCGTAGATAGTGAGCTTTTTGTCTTTGTACACGTCAACAGTGTTCTTGTTGGCGGTGTCACTAAACATAATATATGGATAGCCCATTTCTCCTCGGCGCTGAATGATGCGTGCCCAAATCTTGCGCTTTTGCTCATCGCCCGCAATCATTGATTCCATCCACTCGTCGCCGACGGTGACCCCGTGAGTGAGTTTTTGAATCGGGTTTCCTTCCGTACCGATATCTAGGAATTCCATGATGTCGGAGTGTTCCGCTGGCAGGTATGGTGAAAAGTGTCCGCGACGAACTGAGCCTTGACTGACGACGTTGATGAGTGACTCAAATAGCTGCATGAAGTGGACAGCGCCAGATGAGTGACCGTTGCCGCCACTAATTTCAGCCCCACGGCCACGCAGTGCGCCGAAGTATCCTGAACACCCTCCCCCGTACTTACTCATCATGCCGACTTCGGCATTGGTGAGCAAAATATTTCCCATGTTATCATCGAGGTACGAGCCAAAACAACTAATCGGCAGCCCCTTATCAATACCGAAGTTTGACCACACTGGTGAGGCTAGTGAAATCCACCCACGTGACATGTAGTCAGTGAATTTATCAGCAAAGCCTGGTTGCTTGAGATACGCTTCCGCTGCATCAGCAATGACTTTGATTCTTTCTTCGGCGGTTTGGCCAGAAGCTAGGTAGCCTCGGGCGAGGAATGCGCGACTATTTTCATTCAGCCAGTACCATGGTTCCATATTCATTTCAGTTTAGTTGTAATAATCGCGACAGGGGGTGGGGTTAAAATAAATCGTCACTAGTCACGCTTGATGATCGCTTGTTGTAGTTGATTGATCGCTTGTTAAAGAAGTCGACGTGTTTAGTAGCGATGACTTCGTTATCAAACCAATCAGTCTCTTCTAGCAGGGCTTCACTGACAGTAAAGATACGTGGCATACCGATCGATGCTAGTGAGTTATTAAAGCGGTGCTTGATAAACTCTTTCACATTAGCCGCTGGCATGAAGCTCAGTTCCCCGGCTTCGTAGATCCAATCGACAATCTTACTTTCAGCTTCGTACGCCTCCTCACAGGCTGTCACTACTCGCTTGCGACACTCCTCATCAAACCATTCTGGATGTTCGTCCTTAATGATGTTGATGACATCGATACCAAACATGCCATGGAGATTTTCTTCCTTTGAGGTAGCTTCTACGGCATTTGAGATACCCTTGAACAAGTTTCGGTGCTTGTTGAACGACATCATGATAAGGAACTGCGAGAAGAGTGAAACGTGCTCCACAAAGAGTGAGAAGAGCATGACTGACTGGAAGTAGTCACGGTTCTCCTGAGTGCGAGAGAGTTCAATTACCTTTTCGAGGTAGTCCATTCGCTGTTGAATAACTGGAATATCTTTGATCTTGCGGAACTCGTCATTGAGACCGAGAATCTCGAGCAAGTGTGCGTACGCATCTGCGTGACGAACTTCTGACTCTGAGAATGTTGCACCGACGGCACCGATTTCTGGCTTGGGCATCTTTTTGTAGATATCACCCCAGAAAGTTTTTACCGCTACTTCAATCTGTGCAATAGCGAGCATTGCGTTCTTGATTGCGTTTCGTTCGCTAGCGCTCACATTCACATGGAAATCCTGTACGTCAGAAGTGAAGTTGAATTCAGTATGTACCCAGTATGAGTGCCGGACTGCAGTCGTGTACTCGTAGAGTTCTGGATATTCGTAAGGCTTGAAGTTCTGACGCTTGGCAAAAATATCTCGCTCACGAAGTTTCTTTCGTTCGTTACGGTAAATGATGTAAGCCTTGGCGGTGGTAAAGTATCCCTTCTCCATCAAGGCTTGTTCTACCAAGTCTTGAATCTCTTCCACAGCTGGACTACCGTCAACACATTTATTGGCAATTGGACTGCCAACTTCGGCCGTACCGGCTTGCACACACATCGCGACAATTTTTTGGTGGGTGAGTTCAGCCACTTCTTTGGCTGCTTCAAGGTTCCCTTCACCGGTTTCGGCAAGCGCTTTAGCGATGGCACCTTCAATTTTGACAATATCAAATGTCTTTACTGAGCCGTCGCGCTTACGAATAGTTTCGATGTTCATGATAATGTTTACGCTACTAAGAAATAACTCTGCTCCTTGGGTAATCGCGCACGAACGTAATTGGTGGAAGACCGCTGCAATGAAATGCGCAGCACAATTAGGTTCGAGAACAATCTGTGGTTGCTACTAAGACACCGCCATGTATACATATGGCATTAAAACTCGACAGGAGTTTGTGTGTCTTACCTCCGACACACGACACAATCGTGTGATTCCGTAACTATAGCACCTCTTCTTATTCCTTGCCTATTTTCTGGTGACCCAAAATAGGGCCTTTTTGCGATAGGTCGGGGGTAGCCATGTGGATAACTAAGGACGCGGACGCGGCACGAAATAATTTTGGTTTTTGCCTAGATTTTCAGAAGGGCAAAAGTGTTTCGTGGTATGAAAAAAGCGGCGGGGACCAGAGGTCCTCGCCGCTTTTTCACCGCCTATCGACGCAACGAGTCGCGAATCTCTGTGAGGAGCTTCACTTCTTCTGAAGGGCCCTTTGGCTCTTCAGTAACCTCTTCTGTTTTTACCACCTTTTCTTGTGCTTTAGAAATTCCCTTCACCACCATAAAGATGACGAGAGCCACAATAACGAAGTCTACGACTGATTGGATGAACACCCCATATGTAACAACAGCTTCTCCAAGCACGTAAGATAGACCTGAGAAATCAACCCCACCCATAAGCAAGCCTATGAGCGGCATAATAATATTGTCTACTAATGAGGCCACGATCTTTCCAAACGCTGCTCCAATGACTACGGCTACAGCCAAGTCGATAATATTACCCTTCATAGCAAACGCTTTGAACTCCCCGATAAATGATTTCATAAAAAATATAACTAACTTCTAAATAAGAATGAGGAAATTATATATGATTAATGGTGATGGTGGGAATGCGACGATTCAGAATAATTGTCAACTATCTTGTCTTGAAAATACCAAGCTGCTACCGCAGTGGTCGCTGGTACGGCCAAGATTAGTCCCATACTGCCGATAATAATCCGAAGCAGCTCACCAGCTACAACTTCTTGATTAAGTATGACTAACCACGAACTGTCTGTTTTGGCATACAATAATATGAGCGGCAGCGAAACGGCGGCGTAGGCTAGAGCGAGGGTGTTTACCATCGAACCGATATGGTTACGTCCGACGACACTTGCTCGTTTATATAAATCAGCGAAAGTAAAATTAGGATTGGCCCCTTTCAGCTCTTCCACCACCGATACCTGTGTAATCGAAACATCATCAAGCGCACCAAGAATACCGATGATGATGCTACCTAGCAGCAACCCGACCAAGTCAAGTTGGCCGTTAGTCGAAAAATTTAAGTACACCGCGGCGTCACTACCAAAGCCAGTCAAACGCATTATGTGCACTGATGGGTACGCCACGAGACCAGTGATAAGGACGGCGCCGTAAGTACCGCCAAAGGCAATCATTGAACGCGGGTTGATACCGTGGGTACCAAAGAGCGCCAGTGCGAGAATCACCGCCGAGATACCAATCGTAGTGAGAGTCGCATCATACCCCGCCAGCAGGGCTGGTACCAACACAAACAAAATAGCCGCCACGCTAAGGGCTAGTGACAACAGCGCGCGAACTCCTTGCCAGCGCGAAAAGAACAGCAGCATGGACACAAAAGCTAGAAATACTAATGCTAGTACAGGTCGACGCTCAAAGTCTGAATAGGTCACTGTTTCCTGACCGTCAATATTAACCATCCGATTAACAAAAATCTTGTCACCGACTTTCAGACGAACGACTTCATTTATCACTGTAGCAACTTGTCCCTTCCTTTCGCCAGACCTTATCTCCACCCGAACCTCTTGCTCCATTGTCATCGTGTCAGTTCCGGCAATCTGTCTCTCATCTTCTCGCACCACCTCAATCACCACCGCCGGGATGGTCTCATGGACATCTTGGTGTGCTGTCTGGGCAAATGCCAATGACGGCAAACTACCTGCCATCAAGATACCTGCGAAAAGAAACGTCCTAAAAAATAAATTTTGCCACATAAAAGCCGATGCCCGCGCCAATAGCGAGGGTGAATATCAGAGTAAGGACAAAAGAAGCATGATCCATATAGAGTAAAGCTTATACTAATAATAGAGTGAGTACAAACGACCAAGCGGCCGTCTTATCGACGGCCGCTTTGCTTAAACTTCCATCTCACTCCTTATACAAAAACCCAGCCCATAATGCTGACATCGTGATTGCGAGGTGGAAGATATTATCAGCCAGGTTGACCATAAAGAGTCCGAGAATGCTACCGCCTTGGGTAAAGCCAAGAATCGTCACTAAGAGATACACGGTACCAAACACCTTGAAAAACAACTTTGAGTTGCGAAGAGATGAGGCAGCGAACCAGGCGAGAATACCAGTCAGAAGGTGAATGAAGTTATGAAGCTTATCTACTTCAAACACGCCCAGGAGATGCCCCCCGATGGTAATACCCGGCACAAAGCCAAGAATTCCAATGAGGATAAATACGATTCCGAATAATTTTGCGAGTTTTTGAACGGCCATACATCTTTCAGCTTAAGATAATAAACACCCGTCGACTTCCACATTAATTTTATCAAAACTCTGCTGCCTTCCTAGAGGCGGCAGAGAGGCAGCTCGACAAACAAGCGCAAAACCGCTAGTATGTCCCGCACGTGTCCTCGCGACACATATATAGTATGGCGGCTATAGTATAACGGTTAGTGCACCGGTTTGTGGTACCGGCAGTTCGGGTTCGATTCCCGGTAGCCGCCCTT
>JAYTZG010000068.1:0-3055 GCA_043742005.1 Minisyncoccota bacterium
AAAGATCATAATGATGTGATGCGCGAGCTAGAAGCGGTTATTCGCGACACTTGTACTGCGGTTGGTGAGAAGCACGCTGATGTGTTTGACCGTTTTGACACCACGGCACCCGCTATTCCAACCGAAGCTTTTCCCGTCTTCACACTTAAAGAAACACAAGAAATCATAGATAAAGAATACGGTACCAAAAGTCTAGGGGAACTGGACATGGAGCCGGAGCACGAACGACTAATCTGTAGATACGCATTAGAAAAATACGGGAGTGATTTTGTTTTCATTACCGAATTTCCAACAGCGAAACGCGCCTTCTATTCTCTCGAAAAGCCAGACGAGCCGGAGCTCTGTCGTAGCTTTGACTTGCTTTTCCGTGGTCTAGAAATTAACAGCGGGGCCCAGCGCTACCATGACTACAACACCATGGTGGAAAAGATGAAACGACGTAAGTTGGATCCAGACAAGTTCGGATTCTACCTTATGCATCATAAGTACGGAGTTGCACCACACGGTGGATGTTCAACCGGCCTTGAACGCATCACCGCTCGTATGCTTAACTTGCCAAACGTGAAGGAAGCTGTACCGTTCCCACGAGACATCAACCGTATCGACACGTTGCTTTCAGAAAGCGCTGAATAAAAAACCCGAAAACCGGTCGGAAAGCGCAGCTTTCCGACCGGTTTTCATAATCTGCTATAATTCCCATATCTATGCCAAACATCACCACGACTGCAAAATTACTAAACGAAGTTCCAAAAAAATACTGCAAAATTATTCTCACCGAAGATGCTCTAAACTGGCATCGACTGGTTGAAACTACTGACGGTAGTCTTGAGTACCGGATGGGAGCAGGGAAGCGAGCGGACACCACAGCGCGAACCTACCGCACTCTCGTGCGCTCTATCGTACAAGCCGCCAAATCACATCAACTTGAAAGTATTGCCCTGCATATGGGACCGGTGGATTGTCCTCAACTTGAATCTTGTGGATGGGAGTGGTACTTCCGCACCCTAGCTGAAAACCTTTCACTCGCAAGTTACGAATACCGTAAATACAAAACCAAAGAAAAGAAAGAGAAGTCACTCAAGGAAATTCTTGTCTGCGGTATCGCAGGTCCGCAACTTAAAAAGGCTTTCGAAGAAGGTCTCACCATCGCCGAAGCCGCCAACATCACTCGCGATATCGCCAACGCCACTGGCGACGACATGACTCCAGACAACCTGGCCAAAGCAACACAAACTGTCTTTAAGGGAACCAAAGCCACAGTAAAAGTCTTTAACGAAAAGGAAATTGTGAAAATGGGCATGGGTCTGCTTCATGCTGTTGGCAAAGGAGCTGACGACGCACCGCGGTTTATTGTTATTGAATATTGGGGAGCTGGGAAGCCAAAGACTAAATCAGACAAGAAGAACAAGCCCATCATTCTTGTCGGCAAAGGCATCACCTACGACACAGGTGGTCTCAATGTAAAGCCGACCGGTTCAATGCACGATATGCACCTTGATATGTCAGGTGGAGCATCTGTGATCGGAGCTATCAGTGCTGCTGTCGAACTAGGACTTAAGAAAAATATTATTGGTCTCATCCCAGCCGCCGAAAACTCAGTCTCAGCCACCAGTATGCGTGCCGGCGACATCGCTACTTCGCTGTCTGGTAAAACAGTGGAAATCCTTCATACCGACGCTGAAGGTCGCTTGGTACTAGCGGACGCCCTTACCTACGCGCAAAAGCACTACGATCCGGCACTGATGGTTGATATTGCTACACTCACTGGTGCTGCGCTTTCGGCCCTAGGACAACACGCTAGCGCCATCATGACCAAGGACGAAGCTTTGCAAAATAAACTGGTAAAACTCGGCGAAGAGAGTGGTGACTTGGTCTGGCCGCTACCACTTTGGGATGAATACAAATCAACCCTCAAAAGCAATCGCGCTGACATTTCTAATATCGCCACTAACTTTAGTCGTTTTGGTGGCTGCATTGAAGGAGGCACATTCCTGGCGCACTTTGTAGAGAAAAACATTCCCTGGGTGCATATAGACATGGCGCCACGAATGGACAGTATCCCGAGCGACAAACTGGCCAAAGGCGCCACCGGCGAACCGGTACGACTCCTGGTGCAGCTCATTAAGCAGTCCTAGTATTTGTCTGATCACGCACGCTAGAAATAAGCACCTGAAGGTCGTGATACAATTAATTGCATTGTGACGACGACTATTGCTTCATATTCTATAAAAACTGAACACTTTGAGGGACCCTTGGAGCTTTTGATTGAACTCGTTGAAAAACGAAAGTTGCTTATAAACAACATCAGTCTCGCTACCGTGACTGATGAATACATCGCGCGGGTGAGCGAAATGCAGGAACAGTCATTGCCTCATACAGCACAATTTATTACTTTGGCGGCAACACTGCTCCTCATCAAATCAAAATCACTCCTGCCCGTTCTAGAACTCACCGACGAAGAAGAAACTACTATCCACGACCTCGAAGACCGCCTGCGGCTGTATCAAATATACCGCGACATCGCGCAGTCACTCCAAAATGAGTTTGGTAGCAAGATGATGTACGAGCCGGAGTACACCCCGCCGCGTAACCCGGTTTTTTTGCCAGACAACTTCTGTACCATACCCGCCCTCATTGAGGCTATGGAGCGCGCTATTACAAATCTGCCCAAGCCGGTAATAAAACAAACGGCAAAGGTCAAGCCGATGATTTCACTCGAGGAGATGATGACGGGCCTGCGAAAGAGGATCGAGCAACAAATGAAGACTAGTTTTTTTGAAATGAAAAGAAACGAGCCAGAACGAAAGCATGTGATTGTGGGCTTTTTGGCGATTCTAGAACTATTTAAACAAGGAAACCTCATCGTCACCCAAGTTGAGCGTTTTTACGATATTGAAATTGAGCTCGACAGGGCCGCAACTCCGAGGTATTACTAAAAAACACCGCGTGTATGCGGTGCAAAAAAAGTTAAAGGGTCGGACAAGCGATACGCATAAATGCATATCAAGCTCGTCCGACCCTTTTGAACCCTTCTCTGTACTATATTTCGAGTACA
>JAYTZG010000069.1:0-7127 GCA_043742005.1 Minisyncoccota bacterium
AAAAAGCGGTCGGAATCTAAGATTCCGACCGCTTTTTCGTTTTTTTATCAAAAAACATCGCAAAATAAGCACATTGTGAAAGAAATCGAAGTTTCGTGCGTCTAAAGAGCAGACTTCGTTCCAACAGAGAGGATATTAAATGGTCAAAAGACTAGTAGACAGACTTTTCTCATCAAAGTCAAAGCCGAAACCAAAGCTAAAACGGGCGCTACTTTTGTTGTTCGACCATCCGGTCACGGGCCGCTGCGTCCTGCATCATCCTGACGAGAAGCATATGCTCCTTAGTAAGGGTGACGGTTCGCTCACTGCCGCTCGTTTCTACTTGAAACCATACTTCAAGTATTTAACCGACATTGATATGCACCATTTCCACCGTGGCGAATTTACCGTCGATGGTATCGAGTATGACACCGTGCACTTTGATTTCCCGGTGGTTTGTGATCAGGAAAAGGCGCTGAACAAGCTGATACGCGAACGGCACCAGTTCATCCCTATCGACCAACACCGATTTGCCAGTAAGTTGCAGAAAGTTCTTAAGAGCTGAAGTAACACAGGCCGCGACATTTATGTCGCGGCCTTTTTTAGCGTCATTAATACCTACCTTTCCATATGCTGCAACACTTCTCGATATAAGTCCTCAACAATTTTCCTTTGGACGCTGCCGATAGTGACGTAGTGGTCGAGCCCTGGTGCAGAGTTAATTTCGATAATCCAATAGTCTTTGGGTTTCTCACTGATGTCTCCATCGACCATTAAATCCACACCACACAGACGCAGCCCCATGTCAGCAGTGAGTTTTACGGCGAGTTTTTTGAAGTCGGGGTGGATTGTACCGGTTACATCTTCAGAATCACCACCGGAAGAGAGGTTGGCATTATCCAAAAGAAATATGCGCTCATCTTTTGGAATGATAGATGCAAAGGTCAGCTTCTGCTGCTTCAATTTGTTCACAATCCGTGGGTCATCAAGCTTAATGTGAGTGTCACGCTTTGAAGTTTTAAATGATTTTTGTTTAACAGCGAGTAACTGGGCAATGGTGGATCTGCCATTACCGATGATATTGAGAGGAATGCGTTCATAGGCTGAGACGATTTTTTTGTCGAGGACTACGACTCGGTAATCTCTTCCATGAACACGCTGTTGTACCAGTGCGATTCGGTCAGACTTAAAAATCCGCTTGACCGCTCGGTAAAATTCTTGCTTGTTTGAAACTAGTGCAACGTTGGCACCTTGGCTACCGCTGTTTGGTTTCACTACCACCGGAAAGCCTATTTTTCGAGCGTGAGTATACGCTGCGTCGATGTTGCGTTCTGGTGAGCCGATCGCGTCACCCCATGCCTGTGAGTAAAAGGCCTTACTCTTTGGAATAACAGAGTATCCTAGATATTTCATAAAAAAGTCTGAATAGTCTTTGTCTTTTGCGATGTCGGAGCTTCCAACCGGATTAAGATCAAGAGTGTTGTATCTAAAATAAGACCGTTGACCACTCTTGAACGTTATTTGTCCAGCTATTTTCCATTCAGGTTCTAGAAGGACCGTTGCCCCAAGCGAAGGTGCGATTTTCTGCAATAATTGTCCCAAGATGACGGACTCTTTGTTTTTCTTCATATTACGAGTGCGGCTATTTTCGAGCGTACTCAATCCACTGATAGTGGAGACCGTTGTGTTCTTGAGGTAGCTGCTTAGTGACAATCTCAAATTCGTTTTCAAATTCAGGGAAATAGGAATCTGCCTCTGGCTCGTCGTCGACAAGAGTTAGGTAGAGTTTGTCAGTGTAGGGGAGAACTTGCTTATATATTTCAGAACCGCCGCCGATATG
The DNA here is from genome assembly GCA_043742005.1 of Minisyncoccota bacterium. Taxonomy (GTDB): domain Bacteria; phylum Patescibacteriota; class Minisyncoccia; order Phycocordibacterales; family UBA918; genus OLB19. Next base: position 1,820 of record JAYTZG010000069.1, read on the forward strand.
GATTTCTTCAGTGTCTAGTTCGTGTGCTCGCGCGATGGCTGCTTCTATCGAGGTGAATGTCTCAGCGCCCTCATAGGTATAGTCAGGGTCGCGCGTCACGACCAAGTTCGTCCGACCAGGCAGAGGCTTTCCTAGGTAGCCAATAATCGACTCAAAGGTCTTGCGCCCCATGATTACCGGGTGTCCAAGAGTCAGTGCCTTAAATCGCTTCATGTCAGCCGGAATATGCCAGAGAAGTTTCCCGGCCATACCGATAGCCCGCCGCTCCTTACTAATCGCGACCACAATACAGATTTTTGCTTGCTTTTTCATATTTTTTTCTGGTCCAGCGATTTGCCCCAGGAAAAGGGCAAATCGGGACATAAATTCACCCCAAGAGTACTTCATTTTTATAGTCGACTCAAGTTTTCTTAAAAACCGTGCGCACAATAGTCGCTTACGCTCTTTTGTTCATTCATTATGCCACAGCCAAAACTCCTTGTCTTTTTGCCACATACTCTGACGGCAGTATAATAAACCCAATAATTTTCTTGTCATATGTCACATTTTGAAATCGAAGTAAAAAGTTTGCTGGGGGAGGAGCAAAACGCCCTGGCACTTAAAGAAAAAATGCAGCAACTTGACCCGAACTGCGCGCTCGTTTCCACCAACACACAGCTCAACCACTACTTTGAAGGAGGTGACATGCAAGATCTTTACGACAGGGTGGAGTATCTTTTTGGCGAAGAAGACCGTGCCAAACTGAAGACTACGATTGAGCGGGGTGCAGAATTTTCTATCCGATCCCGCCTGCGAGACGAAGAAGTGCTGCTTGTGGTCAAAGCGTCAATTGACGAAGGTACTAGTGCCAACACCATCAAACGTATGGAATTCGAAGAACCAGTCTTGATTACTCTAGACGAACTCGATTTGCTCCTACTTGAGGCTGGCTTCTCGTACCAGGCCAAGTGGTCTCGTGAAAGAGAAGAGTATGCGTACAAAGGAGCGAATGTGTGCCTCGACAAAAACGCCGGCTACGGCTACTTGGCCGAGTTTGAAAAAATTGTGCATGACGAATCCGAAGCTGACCTCGTGCGCGCCGAACTCGACGAACTGATGACCGAGCTTGAAGTGGTTGAGTTGGCACAAGATAGGTTGGCGCGAATGTTTTCTTTTTACAATGCCAACTGGCCCGACTATTACGGAACCAAACGCGTATTTATAATTGAGTAAATTATGTTTCTTTCAGATACAGACATTAGAGCAGCGGTTGCTTCGGGGGCAATCATCATTGAACCCTTCGATGAGAGTCAGTTACAGTCAGCGAGTTATGACGTAACGTTAGGAAATGAGTTTGAAATAGTTGACCGGCATCAAATCGAAGCGTCTGACCCGGCTCGGAAGATTTTTCCTAAGACGCGGAAGATCGTCATTGCTGACGGAGAAGAGTTCGTATTACATCCAGGCGAAAATGTACTCGGTAAGCAGAAAGAATTTATAGGTGTTGATTTAGAGCACCTCATCCTTTTGTCGGGGAAGAGTAGTCTCGCTCGGATTGGACTGGTGGTACACAACACTGCCATGCTCTTTAATCCTGGACACAAGTTCTATCCGACTTTTGAACTAGTAAACAGTAGTAACATCCCGATTATCTTACGTCCTGGTATGAGAGTTGCTCAACTTATTTTTGCTAAATTAATTTCACCAGCCGGCAGAAGCTATGAGGATATCGGCCGCTACGATAGCGCCAACTCAGACCATTTTACTGATTCTAAACAAGCATAATCATGGAAAAAAAACACCCCGAGTATCAGTACCTAGACCTAATGGCTGAAATCCTTGCTGGTGGTAGTCGACAAGTAGATGCGCAATCAAAAGACGTGACTTATAGTCTCTTTGGTAAGCAGATGCGGTATGACTTAAGCGAAGGGTTACCCATGCTGACCACTAAGAAAGTGTACTGGAAGGGAGTGCTACATGAGTTGTACTGGTTCCTCTCGGGGCAGACCAATATCAAATATCTGGTTGATAACAAAGTAAACATTTGGAACGACTATCCACTGCGTATCTATAATGATAAGCGTGAAGCCGAAGGTTGGCCGGAGCTAACCAAAGAAGAATTTATTGAAAAGATTTTGTCTGACGAAACGTATGCTGCACAACATGGTGAACTCCCACATATATACGGTGAGATGTGGCGCAATTGGCCGCGCAAAGACGGTGGCGGGGTAGACCAGCTGCAGTGGGTGGTGGATGAGATTAAGGCTGATCCAAATTGTCACAACGCGATTGTGACGAGTTGGAACCCAGAGTATCTCTACGCGATGGCGAAACCAGGCGAAGCCGCTCGGTTCCCTATCTGTCACAATATGTATCAAGTGAATATCAATCAAGGAAAGCTTTGTCTCCAGCTCTACCAGCGGTCAGCCGACATTTTTCTTGGAGTTCCGTTTAACATCGCGAGCTACGCCCTGCTCACGATGATACTCGCTAAGATTACTGGCTACGAAGCAGGAGAGTTTGTTCATACTTTTGGTGATGTTCATATTTACGAAAACCACATTGATCAGGCGAAAGAGCAAATCAGTCGCGCGCCGTTTGCCTTCCCTAAAGTGACCATTAGTGATGAGGTAACCTCGCTTGAGGCTTTCCGACCAGAACACGTGACGCTTGGTGAGTACGAATCACACCCACCGATTAAGGCTGAAATGGCTGTAGTGGGAGGGTTCCATGCCGATATCCATGCGAATAGGGGCACTAATTCATAGGAAATTGAATAAAAGGCCCAGAGCTTGCTCTGGGCCTTTTATGATATAATCGACTCAATAAAATAATCACTATGGTCTAAGCTTATTCGTTCCAATTTCTGATTTTACTTACCCTAACTTTTTTATTATGAATATGAACGAATACGAGCACATCAAGAACCAAGATGACGAAGTATATGCTGCCTTAATGGGGGAGGAAGAGCGGGAGCGTACCGGGATTGAAATGATTCCGAGTGAAAACTACGTGAGTAAGGCCGTGCGCGAAGCCAATGGTTCTGTCTTCACCAACAAATATTCCGAAGGCTATCCAGGTCGCCGCTACTACGGCGGACAGACCTACACTGACATGGTGGAGCGCATTGCCATTGAACGAGCCTGTACACTATTTAAAGCTAAGTACGCGAATGTCCAGCCACTCTCCGGCGCACCAGCCAACGTAGCGATGTACTTTGCACTGATGGAGCCGGGCGATACGGTACTTGGTATGGATCTTAGTCACGGCGGACACCTCACCCATGGACACCCTACTACCGCTATCAATAAAGTGTTCAACTTTGTTCGCTATAAAATGAAAGATGTAGATACTGGTGAGATCGATTATGAACACTTGCGCCAAATGGCGATTGAGCACAAACCAAAAATTATTTTGGCGGGGTTTTCCGCCTACAGTCGCGAGCTCGACTACGCGAAATTTGTTGAGATTGCTAAAGAAGTGGGAGCGTATACTGTAGCTGACATTGCTCATATTACCGGCATGGTAGCTGCAGGGGTATTGAAGAACCCTTTTGATTATGGGTTTGATGTGATGACTATGACAACACATAAGTCGCTACGCGGTCCACGCGGAGGAATGATTCTCACCCGGGAAGATGCAGAGCTTGCGAAGCGAATTGATAAGGCAGTCTTTCCCGGTATGCAGGGAGGTCCGCACATGAATCTGGTCGCTGCAAAAGCAGTAGCCTTTGGCGAAGCTCTCCATCCCAACTTCAAGGTCTATGCTGCACAGATTTTAAAAAATGCGAAAGCCATGGAGGCAGTATTTAAGCAGGAAGGAATCAGGCTGCTTTGCGGCGGCACTGACAATCACCTACTTCTCGCTGATGTCTACGGCTCTCTTGGCATCACTGGCAAGGAGGCAGAGTTAGTACTCGACGAAGTTGGGATTACTCTTAATAAAAACATGATTGCGGATGAGCCACGAACTGCAATGGACCCATCCGGTATTCGTTTTGGCACGCCAGCTATGACCACTCGCGGCATGAAGGAAACTGAAGCCACCAGGATTGCCGAGCTGATGATTATGACCATGCGCGCCAAGGATGACGTAGAAGCAAAGGCTGCCATCAAGCAAGAAATGAAAAGCCTAGCCGAAGCATTCCCAGTGCCGGAGAAGTTCGTATAGTGTGAAGAAAAGCCCGGAGCGTAGCGTCGGGCTTTTCTGTTGCATTGTCGATGGGGAAGAACTATACTGCCACCTAGTTTTCTCAACATAATAGGAGGTCGCTATGGCGAATCTGCCCGTGCACCAACTCATTAATAATGGGTACATGTTCATTCCAATTGATTCGGTCAAGGTCGATACGGCAAAAGCAGTATGGAATTGGATCATAGACGAGGAAAAGAATTCCCCAGAGGGATTTCCAATTACTCGTCGTGGTGAGCCAGAGTCAGATCTAGGACACATCATTCGTGCTGGTGATGAAGGGAGTGACAAGAAACACTTTCTCCACATCGCTCATGATCTTTATCTCCATATGACACCGCTTCAGAAGCAGAAGTTTAGATGTTACGGAGAGAGATATCTTGCACTTGAGGATCTCCGGAAGCATCTAAATCAGGTTGCTTTTGCTATCGCCCAAGCACTCGATCAAGAGTACGCAGGAATTTTCGTCGAACCGCTGTTGCCTAAGGTGAAGCGCAGTACGCATTTTTCGAAACCGTACGCGACCACGACGCTTCGGTCGCTCTGGTATCCACCTGATCCAGATCAGACTGGAGCCGGCAACCACATTGATCGAAATCTATTCTCGATACATGTAGGAGACTCCGGCGGTCAGCTACTTGGCTTTGAGGGTGGTGAGTTTGGACCAGAGTTCGTTATCACGCCCCCACCTGGGTACGCGGTAGTGTTCTTTGGGGTAAAGGTGCTTTATCTCACAGATGGGCGGATCATGCCACTGTGGCATGGCTCGACTGTTGAGTCGGGCAAGCCGCGAACGGCCATGGTCCAGTTTGTCCAAGCGGATATTGGCTTTGAAGTACCAAAAGCACGTGATGCGTATAATGCGTTTTACGAAAATCGTGAGCGCTAAATCGGTGCGGTCCCCCTTGGGACCGCACCGATTTTCTTTTAGGTGTCTGTTATTATATTAATGTCATGAAGCAGTCGAGGTGGCAAAAATTTAAGTCGGAATTTAAGAAGCACTGGCTCACGTTTTCGTTTGTGCTTGGTTTTGCGACAGACACAATCTTACTCAACCAAATCGACAACTTTGTCGACAGTCTCATCCTCCTGGTCTATGCGCTCCTGGCTTCGTGCAGCTTGCTCTTGTTTTATAGTG
>JAYTZG010000070.1:0-7120 GCA_043742005.1 Minisyncoccota bacterium
TGATAGCCGAGCCGCGCGGGACACCCAAGTCAATACCTGGATGGTAGGCGCGACCGCCGTAAACTCCCGCATTGCGGGCGGCGAACTCGGTACCACCAAAATACTGCGTGATAATGATATTGGCTAGTGGCCAGGCAAAGACAGCGGTACCGGCAGTTGGAATGGTGGCCGGGTCAAGAATGAATTGCAACTTGGATTCAAAGTCGCGCATTTCTTTTATGATTTGATCGCGGGTTTCTTGTTTTGAAGAGAGAAGTTGTTGGTAGTTTTGTTCCTCGCTCTTAGTGACTTCGAGTAGTTTAGCTTGCTCTTCCTTGGTGTTGGCCAGGACTTCGGTTTGGTCAGAGTATTGGTTTTTGAGCGATGATAAATCATCGCGCTTTGTTTCGCTGCTGCGACGTTTGCCGCTGATTAATTCTTGGTAGGAGCTGAGGTCCTCGACTTTGGCTGACAGCATTTCTCGTACGTCACGATGTGCTTCAAGGGCACCCCAGAAGTCAGATAGGTGTTCGTGGCCGAGGAATAATTCAACGAGACTGGTGTCGCCTGATTGATACTCGTCAATGATTATGGACGCGATAGCTTCTTTTGTCTTGCCGATGTCACCTTCAGTGCGGGAAATTTCTAACACGAGTTTGTTTATCTCAAGGTCTGTTGAAGAGATCAAGTTTTCAGTTTTGCTGATTTCAGCGTTTACTTTTTTACGTTCGATCTCTAGACGATTGATAGCTGATTGGAGCGTTTTCTTTTCGCCTCCCACCACGTTTAACTGGGCTTCAAATTTAGAGATTTCTTCTTCGATTTGCGTTAGACGACTACTGCGATTATTGATTTCGTTTTGGAGTCGGTCGATTTCTGAGCTTTGAGCAAATACACTTGGTGACACCCACACAAGTGCTGGCAATATGAGACCAAAAATAAAGGCTACGAATAAACTCTTTGGCATTACGACGTTATTTTACCACACGCTGTTTCAATGCGCGCTAAGGTCTCGGTTGAACCGAGGACAAAAGCCAGAACGAATGGATCGGGTGACTTGGCACTACCAGATAGGGCGACGCGTAGCGGCCAGAGCACTTCTCCTTTCCCTAGCTCTTCAGCCAGGGGCCAGAGGCTCGTTTTGATAGCTTCTGTAGAGCCAAAATCTGCTGTTTTAAGGGTTTCTAAGGCCTTTTTAAGCCTTGGTAGGGCATCTTGTACAGATGTGTCATTCTTCCATTTTAGGAGCTCTGTTTCGTAGGTTGGGGTGGAGAAAAAGTAGTCGTACTCCCCTGCCGCCGTTAGCTCGTGGAATTCACTGCGCGTGCTAATTCGTTCGCGGATGATTGGAATTACCTTGGTTAGTCGCTCTGTCGAGTACTGCGCTGCCGCTTCGAGTTGTTCCGGAAATTCCTCAGTGATGTATGCGACGAATTCGTCTTCGGTTAGCTTGTTTAAGTATTCACGATTAAACCAAGCGAACTTTTTGATATCAAATACTGCACCGGCTTTGTGAATGTGATGAAAATCAAAAGTAGCCACCAATTCATCTAGAGTAAATAACTCTTGATCAGTTCCTGGATTCCAACCAAGTAGAGCTAGATAGTTTAGGATTGCTTCCTTGGTGTAGCCAGCCTTTTGGTATTCTTTGAGTGACACGGCACCGTGTCGCTTGGACATTTTGGAGCGGTCGGTGGCGAGAATTAGTGGTAAGTGAGCGTAGATGGGACGAGGCGCACCAATGGCTTCTTGGATAAGGATTTGTCTTGGAGTGTTAGAGATATGGTCGTCTCCACGCAACACGTGGGTGACGCCCATCTCAAAATCATCCACTACTACAGTAAAGTGATACAAGGCATCATCGATATTGCGAGCGATGATGATGTCACCAAGTTCGGTAGTATCAAAAGTAATGTCGCCGCGCACGAGATCGTTAAAGGTAATGACCTTGTTTGGATTCTTGAGGCGGACGAGTGTAACCATTTGTCCGGGAACGTTTTTGCTTTCCTCTTCTGACAAATAGGCAGTACCACTTTCGATCATTTTTTCTAAATAAGTGCGGTACAAGGGCGCGCGTTCTGATTGGCGGACAATATTTTCATTGTCCCAAGAAAGACCTAGCCATTTTAATCCTTCGATTATTTCCGTCTCAAATTCTCTGGTGCTACGAGCCTTGTCGGTATCTTCACTGCGAAAGACCATAGTGCCACCATGATGCTTGGCAAAGAGATAATTAAAGAGCGCCGTGCGAGCGGTACCGATATGCAGGTGTCCAGTCGGACTGGGTGGAATGCGGGTGACAATGGGATTATTCATGTTCTTTGCCAATAGAGATAAGTAATGAGGCTATTTTTTCGGCTGCGTCGGGTTGTGACATGGACCTGCTGGCTTCCCCCATAATCTTCTGGCGGCTTGGGTCACTGATAATAGAGCGGATTTCTTCGATGAGCAAGTGGGTGGTTAGGTTCTTTTCCTCAATGACGCTAGCTCCACCACTGTGGGCGTAGGCGTAAGCATTACTACGCTGGTCGTGACTGATTTCTTGTGGAATTGGGATAACAATGGCTGGTTTGCCGTGGTAGGCTATTTCAAAGAGAGTGGTGCTGCCCGCGCGGCTGATGACTAGTGAGGCAGCGTCGAGGAGTTGTCCAACTACTGCCCCAGGAACAGAACCGACAACGTAATAATTGTGTTGCAGGGGTGAGTCTTGAAGTAGCGATTGAGCAGTAAGTTGGATGTCTTTTAAGTTAGTGTCCCCTACCTGATGAAAAACTCGGTAGTGCGGCAATAGCTCCGGTAGACTGGCAACGATGATGTTGTTGATGCGTTCGGCACCCAGTGAGCCACCAGTGACGTAAATAAGTGGCAGGTCGTTTGGAATACCCAGAGACTCAAATGGTTGTGGGTTAATGGCGCGGATTTCTTTGCGGAGTGGGATTCCGGTGAGCGCAGTTTTTTCTTCTGGAAAAAACTGCGCTGCCTCTTTGTATGAAATAGCGATATAGCGAGCGAATTTCTTAGCCAGTTTATTGGCCCGACCGGGCTTCGAGTCTGATTCGTGAATTACCACTGGTATTCTAAGAAAGCGGGCGGCAATAAGAATAGGCGCTGCTGTGTAGCTTCCCTTGCTAAAAATAACGTCAGGGTAAATGACGTAAAGTTTCCAGATGGCAACAAAAATTCCAAAAAATACTTTGAAAGCATCCAAAAAGTTTCTTAGGGCAAAATAGCGACGGACCTTCCCTGCCGGACAATATATGTAGTTAATACCGTGTTTCTGCAGAATTTCTTTACTGTATGGGGCCGGTCCAAAGTAGTAGAGTTCTGCCTCTGGATTAGTGGTTTCAATAACCTCAACCACTGCAATTAGTGGGTAGAAATGTCCGCCGGTACCGCCGCCAACAAAAGCAATTTTCATAGAAATAAGTGTATCACGCAGTCTTCTTAAAGGTTCGGTATTTCGACACGTTGAGGACTATACCAAGCGCTGCGAGTGTCGCCATCAGTGCAGTTCCGCCGTGGCTGATAAACGGTAGTGGGAGCCCAGACAGCGGCGCCATGCCAGTCATGGCGGCGATGTTGAGAAATGCCTGGGCGATTATTACTGTAATAAATCCAGTCACCAGTAGTGTTCCAAATATATCTTCGGCCTGAGCGGCGGTTTTATAGCCACGTAGTGCGAGTGAGACCAGTCCTACAATGAGTAGCGTGCTACCAAGGAAGCCGAACTCTTCGGCATACACAGCAAAAATCGAGTCACCGATTGCTTCCGGTAAGTATTCAAACTTTTGGATACTTTGACCAAACCCGCGTCCAAGCGCGCCGCCAGAACCAATAGCGATAAGCGATTGATTAATTTGGTACCCGCTGCCTAACTGGTCGGCCTCGGGGTCGAGAAAGGTCGTAAGTCGGTCCATGACGTAGGGTCGAAGTAGTGCAATGATAAGAAGTCCCAGTAGACCAGCACCAATAATCCCAAGAATATCGCGCCATTTGGCGCCAGCGGCGAGAAACATTGCCATACCTGAAGCGGCCATAATCATAAAAGTATCGGTGTCTGGCTGCGCCAACATGATGACCCCGACGATGGCTACACTACCAACAAACGGCATCAGTCCGTAGCGCCAGTCGTGAATTTTGTTTTGAATGCCAGAAAACCAAGTTGCCAAATAGACAACAAAACCAATTTTCAAAAACTCTGATGGCTGCACGGTGGTGATGCCGAGGTTGAGCCAACGTGTCGCTCCACCGTGGCTCATACCGATACCAGGGATAAATACCGCCGCGGTCGCAATCAGTGACAAAAGGAAAATATAAAAAGCAAAGCGTCGCCAGTGTCGGTAATAGATGTTACTGGTAATGAATAATGCGACACCACCTCCGATGATGCCAAACACAAATTGGCTAAAAGCCACAGAACTAAAGCTGGCGCCATCTCGAGCCAAGAGTCCCAATGAAGCCGAGGAAAAAATTAAAAATCCAGCTCCCACTAGTAAAGTGATGATTACAATAAGAATCGAGTCGACGGATTTCGGATTGCTGGTTACCCTACTCATGTGATGGTAGCGAGTGCGACGCCCACGAGCGCACACATAATACTAATAATCCAATAGCGCATCGTGACTTTGTGCGACGGCCAACCAATAGCTTCAAAGTGATGGTGAAGCGGAGCGATGCGAAAGAGTTTCTTGCCGGTTACTTTTCGATAAGTAATCTGCATAATATTGGAAAGTACGGTTGCCACCAGTGGTAGTCCAACAATCGGTAACAGCGCAATCCCATTTCCCTCTCCGAGACTGTCGGTCATAAAGACCACGGTCGCCAGTGAGAGGGTCAGCGCCATCGAACCGGTTTCCGTCATCCAAAAACGAGCGGGCGGAATGTTGAACCATAAGAAAGCTGTGATAGCGCCCACGACAGTCGCGCAAAATGCAGCCAGATGGAATTGCTCTTGTACCAGGGCAATGCCGGCATAAGCACCAAAGATAGATGCAAAAACTCCGCCCGATAGTCCATCGATTCCGTCAATCACACCACTAGCATAGAGAGAAATCGTGAGAAATATAAAGGACGGAATAATAAGTATTCCGAGTTCTAGAGTGCCATCAAATGGAATATTGATACCAGATACTCCTAGTTTGCTATAGAACCACCAACCAAGTACCCCTGAAAGGGCGATGATTAAAAGCAGCCGTACCCGCAGACTGAGGCCTTCCCCACCTCGATTCACATCGTAGAAATCATTGAGAAAACCAATTAAAGCACCAATCAAAAGGGCGGCGGTCGGAATGAGGGTTTGTGAACGACTAAAGAAATCAAAATCAACAAAGAAAGAGTTTGGGAATAGGTTGGCACACACGTACATGAAGACGATCGTTAGGAGTACACTGCCCCAAATAACAATGCCGCCCATGCGGGGTGTTTTTGTTTCTTCAGCTCCTTTCAATTGATTAAAGACTTCCGCAGCGTTTCCATTAAGAGCGGTTTTGCCGCCATTTTTTTTCCATACCTTATGCTTATAGAGAAAGTGCGTCACTACCGGTGTAAGCAAAATACCTATAACGAAGGCCATGATGGCTGGAGTAAAGATAACGAGAAAAGTAGTATTCATAGTTTTATATTCCGCCGATGTCAGCTCGGACAGCGTTAACTAACCGCAAGACGTCACTAAAGCGCTCTTCGCGGGTAGAGCCAAGTACGGTCACAATAATTGGCCGGTCCATACCAGCGTCAAAGGCAACGGTGAGATTGCCGCCAGCGAGGTCCGTGTAACCGGTTTTGGAACCAAGGAGATTCGGAATGGCGTAGATTACTTCGTTGGTGTTTTCGATATCGTGATATTCACCTTGACTGTTGTAGATACGAGCACCACCAAGAGTTGTGGATTCTATTAGCTCAGGGTAATTTTGTAAAATATATTCCATTAAATACGATACGTCCTTGGCCGAACCAACTGCGCCCGGTTCTGAAGGAGACAAATCAAGGCCGGTGGTATTTTTGAATTCCAGCGTATCCAATTTTAACTCTTGAGCTTTGAGGTTCATTCCTGCGACGAATTGTCGTGATGGATCTTGGTCACCCAGTAGCGCACCAGCGTTGGCTCCAAGGGCGTAGGCGGCGTCGTTTGATGAAGAAATAAGTGCCAATTTATTGAGTTGTCCCATACTGAAATCCTCTCCAGTAGCCAAACCTCCCCCACCCTCTTGCGATACAGCACTTGAAGAAAGCTTCACGTCCGCGTCTGCTGCTACGAGTTCATAAGCGAGCAGTGACGTCATGAGTTTTGTGATAGAGGCCAGTGGCAGCGCCTTGTCTTCGTTTTTAGAATAGAGAGCTTGCTTCGCTTTGACGTCCCAGACGTAGGCACTTTTGCCACGAACTTCAACTTCACTTAGCTTCTGCGGGAGGTTATTTTCCGTCCTCGATTTTAGCGGCGCATCTTCCAAATTTAGCGTACCAGGGACACTCGCGGTTTGTTTCTTGTCGATAAGGACAGCACTGAAAAGACCGCCTAGAATAAAGAGCAAGATGGCTAGCTGAAATATAATCACGAGCCTACGTTGCGAGAGGATTTGAGTAGGTTCGCTCATATAGTTTCGGGGGTGGTATTAAAAGTCTCAATAGCATTCATGAACTCGGAAAAACGCGGCAGCTCTGACTTAGCGCCGGAGCCAAGGTGTTGAAGCAAATCGGGTGTGATGCGGAACTGATAACTGTTTCCGGTTGCTTCTCGGGTTACTAGGCCTTTGACTAACAGGTTACGTAAAATAAATGAAGAATTCACCCCACGAATACGGTCGATTTCGGCGCGCGAGACTGGTTCTTTGTAGAGAATGATAGCGAGAGTTTCGGCACCCGCCTTTCCGATATCGCCCTTAAGCTCGCCCTTACGCATTGTTTCAATGAATTCACTTAGTTCGGGCGCTGTACTGAGACTAATTTCGGTTTCGGTTTCTACGAGTCTAGTAGCGCCAAACTCTAGCCGGTGACGAAGTTGCTCGGTCGCTATCGCCCAAGATTCGCCATCTACATCAAAAAGTTTCTGCAGAGCAGATTTTTTCTGTGGAGTCGCTTTGTAAAATAAAACAGCCTCTATCAAGATATCGAGCGGCATAAAGCCATTCTAACACGAAAAAACGTT
>JAYTZG010000071.1:0-2993 GCA_043742005.1 Minisyncoccota bacterium
GTGGTATAAATAACTCGCTAAAATCCTGAGCGGAAGAGTGGCCGAGTGGTTTATGGCGCTCGCTTGGAAAGCGTGTTGAGTGAAAGCTCTCGCAGGTTCAAATCCTGTCTCTTCCGCTCAGGATTTTATATTTTATAATTTATCTATGATTTGTATTATTGCGTGTGGCTCAAATAAGGTCACTGATATTAAAAGTAATCTTACCCAGATTGGAGTGGAGAGTGAAATTATTTCAATGGAAGACACAACAGATACTGATTTAGATATTTACTCGGGCATCATTATTTCCGGTTCACCGATTTTGGTGACCGAAGATGGTATGGACGAGCACCTCGAGAAATTCAAATTTCTACAAGACTACAATAGACCTGTTTTAGGCATATGTTTTGGACACCAAGTTCTTAGCCTTCTGCATGGAGCTGCTGGTTCAATAGGGGATGCCGTTAAGCGCGATGAGTCGATTGAAATTGTCGAACCAAGTACACTCTTTTCTGGTATAGATGACAAAACACATTTTAGTCAAAATCACTGCGAATACATGTCGGTACCAAATGATTTTATACTATTGGCGAAGTCAGACTCCTGTCAAAATGAGGCCATGAGCCACAAAGCTAGGCCACTCTTTGGTGTGCAGTTCCACCCTGAAGTGTCAGGCGTTGCGGGTCAAACACTTCTTAGGAATTTTGTAAAGTTGTGCGAATAAGAGACATTAACATTTCTCAAAATGTTGGTAGTCGACGGGGCCATTTATAGGGTTCCAGTCCCCGCCCCAGGTCCAACCGAGGTCTTCCATAAAGTGGACTAATGGATGTTCTTTATATAGAGTCCCGGGTGCATTTTTGTTGTAGTGCGCTGCTTCAGGCAATCGGTAGGTTTCAAGTCCGTTCTCGTCATAGCGAACGTAGACATTTTGTACAGTGTTTACATCAAAAGCCAAACCCCATGAGTGGTTAGAAAGCTTTCCGCCGCCGGTAATTTCACGGTAGTTATATCCTGAAGTGTTGTTTTGGTTACAGGAGACTTCGTCGTCAAAGTTGAAACGCTTATCGGCAACTGGAATGACGCTGTAGATAGGGAATTTCAGAGTGAGAGCTTGCTTAAAAAAAGCCCCAACATCCGCCGCCACATCTTTGTGAACGACGATCTGACCTTGATGTATTAATCCATCAAAACTAATGTAGCTAACTTCAAGTAGCAATTGTTTGATCAAAACTTCAGTTGGCGCCAGTGAAATCGGGTTTTGCTTCAGTGCCTCATCTAGAGACATTGCGCTATCAACAATGGGGATTATGTTGTTTTTGTTGGCCATAGGAATTTTACAAGGATTCGTTTAGCTATTTCAGACACGACCAGGTAAACAAGGGCGAGTCCAATGATGAGACCTAGGTGAGCCATGGTAGGTGGAGTGAACTCAAAGAACTTAGCAGTGACTGGAATGATTGGCAGCAGGATAGTGGTGATAAAGGCGGCTGCTGAGAGCCATATCAGAAGTGAGGCCGGCCGGCCGGCTTTTTCTATCGGAAGCATTGACCTTAGTGACATCAGAAGAAGAATTTCGGTTATTACACTAGCAATAAACCAGTTTGTTTGGAGGACTTCTGGCGCACTCTTAAAGAAAAGAGCAAACCACATGAAGTCAAATATTGTGCTGACCAAACCAAGGGTGATGAAGATAATGTACATTGATTTGAAATCGTAGCGTTGTGGCTTAGCGACTTCTTTTTTGTGGACATGATCGATGGCAATCGCAATCATTGGGAAGTCGGAGAGAAGATTGAGAAGGAGAAGTTGCTTGGGAAGCATTGGTAAGAAGCTAATAAAGAGCGAGCCAACAGCGATTGCGTAAAAATTACCGAAGTTTGAAACTAAAGTAGTGCGGATGTATTTGAGAGTGTTCGCATAAGTCTCCCGGCCGAGCCGAATTCCTTCGATAATAACTCCTAAATCTGATTTGAGTAGGACCACATCCGCCGTCTCACGAGCGACATCAGAGGCTGATTGCACAACGATAGAAACATGAGCAGTTTTAAGAGCCGGAGCGTCATTTATTCCTTCACCAAGGAATCCTACGGTGTGATGTTCTTTGAGGAGTTCAATCAGAGATAATTTCTGTTCCGGAGTGCTACGGGCAAAGACTTTAATAGTCTCAATACGCTTGTGTTGCTCTAGGCTTGGAAGAGAGAAAAATGCAGAAGCCTCAATAACTTCACTACTTTCTGTGACAAGGCCAGCTTCAAAACCAATCGCCTCCGCAACTACTCGTGCATCGCCAGTGATAATAACTACTTTGACATTGAGCTCCTTGGCAGCAGCAATAGTGGCTTTAGTAGTGCTTTTGAGAGTATCGGCAAAGGATACAAAACCAGCAAATTTTGGTCCGGTGCCGTAGTCATACGAGACACCAAGGACTCGGTGACCCTTGGCTTCTTCAGTGACTAACCAGTTAGTGATATCGCCTCTTGGCACGAGATTTTGCTCAAAGAAATATTCTGGACTGCCGCGGCGGATGTGGAGGGTAATGTTCTTGTCCGTCACTACTGCGCCATTGCTTCGTAATTCAGGATCAAAGGCTTCTTCAGTAACCGTGGTGAAGGTTTCGGCAAGCGCACGTTGTTCTGCGGTGAGGGCATTATCGGTGGCGCGGTCAAATGGCTCGGGGTGCCGTTCATTTATACCGTGGGCTGTAAGACGCGAAAGTACCAACGGGTGCCAGGGGCAGTCCGGCACGTGATACATACTTTGGTAGACAAGTTTGTTCTCAGTGATGGTGCCGGTCTTGTCGGTGCAGAGTATCTCGATAGAACCTAGGTCTTGGACCGACGAAAGTCGCTTTACAATCACGCCTTTCTTTGCCAAACGCAGCGCACCGCGAGAAAGAGAAAAAGTCATTACCAAAGGCAAAGCTTCAGGAATGACAGATACTGCCAGGGCGATAGCAAAAATAAGCAGACTTGGGATATCAGTACTAGTCCCGTCTATCAGAATATTAGCAA
>JAYTZG010000072.1:0-15643 GCA_043742005.1 Minisyncoccota bacterium
GTAGTGTACTAAATATGTGTAGATTGTCAAAACATGAGTCGCAGATAATTGACAAAAAGACCTAAATATGGTAATATATAAATAGTGACGCCTCACGCATTTGGGCGAGTGAGGCAACAGGGGAAATCCAATGAACGTTCTTAACATCTTCAAGCTTCTTGCCTTCGGTCCGGCATTCGCTGGTTACATCTACATCACCGAACCGGCCCACGCGAAGGCCGCCGACCCGATTGGCGATATCATTGCACAGCATATGCCTGTGGAAAATGATCCGTCAGCGAAGACAGTGGCCGTCTTCCGTAAGGATGACGGTACACCGTGTCGCATTCGCGAACAGGGTATCACCCTGTCTGTGGAATGCTATGTGCGGGAAGTTTGGCAGCTTCGCCGAGTTCAGGTGAGTCGCGTTTCCGCGACCACCAAGCCGGCACCGAAGCTGGTGGTCGCAAAGCCGGACATCAAGCCGGTAGCGATCGCAAGAGCAGATGCTCCCGAAACTGTCGAGGTCTCAGCTTACAATGCTGCGACTGCGGCGCAGGTGGTGCGCTATCTCGTCCCTGCCTTCAACTAGGCACATCCGTTGCGTAAAGGGAATCCGTTTCCTTGCGCAACGGATTTTCTTTTTATATTCGTGTACATCCACAACAATATTTTCTTGGTCGATGATATAATTAAAGTGACAAATGCGGGTTGTGATGTTCATTTTGCGTTACTTGTTCCAGTGATTTGACCTAGGAAATGGTCAAATCAGGAACTAAATTCACAATAGTCGCTTCGCTCTTTTGTTCATTTATTATTCATGCGTATTCAAGACGAACAACTTAAGCGATTTATTGTCGATGCTGGGCTTATCACCAAGTCTGATATTGCTGCGGCTGAGAAAATTGCTAAAGATGAGAATCGTAGCCTTGCGGATGCTCTCATTGCGCATGGACATATGACAGAAGACGACATGCGCCGTGTGGAGTCGTACGTTCTTGGGATTCCTTTTGTTTCGCTTAAGGATCTAAAGATTGATTTTGATATTCTCACTCTCATTCCTGAGCCGGTGGCTCGTAATCACAATATTATTGCGTACAAGAAGAATGAGGATTCGCTTGAGATTGCGATGCTTGATACCGCTGACTTGCCGGCGATTGATTTTATTAAGAAAAAGGTTGGTCTGCGGATTCAGCCGCGTCTAACGGATACCGAGTCGATGCGCAACGCGTTGCGGCAGTATCAAAAGAATCTCAAAGATGAGTTTGGCGACATCATCATGAAGGACGCCTCCAACCTTAAGGTCTTGGCGGATGAAAATGGAGAGGAGCTGAGTGAGAGCGATCTTAAAAAAGCCGCTGAGGACTTGCCAGTGGTTCGTATCGTTGACACTTTGCTTCGGCACGCCATCATCCAGGGAGCGTCAGATATTCACATTGAACCGCTCGAAGAAGAAGTGGTGGTACGCTATCGTATCGATGGTATTTTGAGTGATGCAATGAAGTTGCCGAAGATTGCAGCAGGCAGTGTGGTGGCCCGTATTAAGGTGCTGTCAAATCTTAAGCTCGACCAAAAGCGTTTGCCGCAAGACGGTCGTTTCAAGATGGAGATGGACGGACAAAAGGTGGCGTTTCGTGTCTCGATGCTGCCGATTTTCTTTGGGGAAAAGATTGTAATGCGTCTTTTGCGCGAAAACCGCAGTGGGTTTTCTTTGGAAGGAATTGGTTTTCATGGCTCTACGCTTGAGCGAATTCATAAGGCCACCCACGCTACCACCGGGATTATCCTCGTGACTGGCCCAACAGGTTCGGGTAAATCAACTACGCTCTACACCGTACTTGACCTCCTTAATACGCCGGAAGTAAATATCTCTACTATCGAAGATCCGATTGAGTACCAGATGGCCCGGGTCAATCAGTCGCAAGTAAAGCCAGAGATCGGCTTTACTTTTGCCGCTGGTTTGCGGTCACTCATGCGTCAAGATCCTGACATTATTATGGTGGGAGAAATCCGCGACGAGGAGACCGCGAGTCTCGCCATCAATGCCGCGCTCACTGGACACCTTGTACTGGCTACGCTGCACACCAACTCAGCGGCGGGAACGGTAGCTCGTCTTCTAGATATGGGAGCAGAATCATTCCTATTGGTTTCTACGTTGCGGGTAGCGATCGGCCAACGGTTGGTGCGCAAGTTGGCTAGTGATCGACAGCCGTACATACTTACGAAAGCCGAGCGTGACGAACTATCAGAAAAAGTAAATCTCGACAGTATTTTAAAATCCCTTAAACAAGAGGCAATTGTAAAAGAAGATGCGACTTGGAATGACGTTCCGTTTTTTCATCCTCGTGAGAACGGCGAGAGTGAAGACGGTTATCATGGGCGAATGGGCATACACGAAGTCCTCAGTATGTCGCCGACGATTAAAGAAATGGTGATGAGTGAGAAGACTGGCGATGAGATACAAGCCCAAGCACAGAAGGAAGGTATGCTCACGATGATTGAGGATGGTATCTTTAAAGCAGCGCAAGGCTTCACTACGATTGAAGAAGTATTACGTGTGATTAACGAATAATTCATCCATGGCAAAATTTACATATAAGGGAGAAACCCAAGCTGGTGAAAAAGTGACCAACACAGTAACTGCCAAGGATCGGTTTGAAGTCTATTCCATTGCGAGAGAGCAAGGACACACCGTGGCTTCGATTGAGGAAACTTCGGGTTTCAACATGAAGCGGTTCCTTGATGTCGAGAAGATTAACTATTATTTGAGTCGGGTCAAACAAGATGAACTCGTGATGGTAACCCGAAACCTAGGTTCGATGCTTACGGCTGGACTCACCGTCACACGGGCTTTGTCGGTGATCGAGCGGCAGACCAAGAACCCCCGGCTCAAGGGAGTGACGAAGCGGGTGGTGGAGCGTATCAATCAGGGTGATCAATTCAATCAGGCTTTGTCTGAATTCCCGAAGGTGTTTGATGACCTTTATATTGCTATGGTTAAGGCAGGGGAGGAGAGTGGAAGTTTGGCAGAGTCTCTCAAGACGCTGTCTATGCAGATGGAACGCTCGAGTAATCTTAAAAAGAAAATTAAGGGAGCGATGATTTATCCATCAATTGTGATTACGGTAATGTTTATCATCGGTATTTTGATGATGATTTATGTGATGCCACAGATTACGGGAGTATTTAAAGGAATGAAAAAGGAGTTGCCAGTAACCACTAAGGTATTGATTGGTACCAGTGACTTCATGGTGGCACATACAGTAGTGGTGTTGGCTGGAATCGCACTAGTTATTGTCAGCGCGATGTATTTCTTGCGTTCAAAGATTGGTAAGATCACGACATCGTGGCTAGTGGTGCGCTTGCCGGTAATTGGAACGATGGCTAAAGAGGCCAATGCTGCCCGCACCGCCCGCACGCTCTCGTCACTCCTTTCTTCAGGGGTCGACGTGATGCGCTCGATTGAAATCACCGAAGAGGTGCTACAGAATGTTTTTTATAAAAAGATATTGCGAGAAGCATTGATGCGGGTTGAAAAGGGAACAGCCCTCTCAGAGACATTTATCGCGCATAGTAATCTCTACCCAATTCTGGTTGGTGAAATGATTTTAGTAGGTGAAGAGACCGGGCAAATTGCCGGCATGCTCGGTGAACTTGCCAACTACTATGAAGCTGAAGTGGAGCGTAAGACCAAAGACCTTTCGACAATTATTGAACCGCTCCTCATGGTGGTTATCGGTGGTGGTGTGGGCTTCTTTGCGCTGGCACTCATTGCCCCAATTTATTCAATCTCAGATGGACTTAACTAACGTTTCTATGGAGCGAACAAGCGCTGGATTTTCACTCATAGAAATTCTGGTGGTGCTTACTATCATGGCTATCATCGGGATATTTGCTATCACCGGTTTTAAAGACTATGCGCGTTTTCAGCAGTACGATGCCTCAGTCGCTACAGCGAAGTCGACGTTTATTGATGCCCGAGTGCGAGCTAGGTCAGCTAAGTTTGATCAGTCGTATGGAGTAAAAATTTTGACCAATAGTCTAGTCGTGTTTCGCGGCAGTACCTACAGTGCGGGAGCGTCAACGAACGAAACAGTTGCTCTGACCGGGGTAAAGCTGAGCAGGAGCCTCACTGGAGGAACTGATCAAATTGTTTTTAGTAAACTCACTGGTCTTCCCAGTGCCACGGGTACGATTACAATCGTTGGTGTTGAACATGTGGCGACAACAACGCTCACTATTAGTGGTGCGGGTGTTATACAATAGTGGTACCTATGCGTTCTTCTGCACAGTCAGGGGTGTCACTTATTGAGGTCATCACGGGAGTGGCGATTATCACAATTATCTTGGTCGCAATTGGGTTTGCGGTGCAGACATATGTGGAAGCCAGAACGACACTCTTGGTAAATCTGAAAGCAACTTATCTCGCTGAAGAAGGTTATGAGATTATGCGTTCTTTGCGTGACGAAAACTGGAATACTCTAAGTGCGGTTCCGGTCAACACCACTCGCTACTTGTCGGTTTCCACTACGACTCGGGCCATTACCACTACTCCAGAAGTTATTGATACTAACTTCCGTCGCTCTTTTAAACTTCAATCCGTGTATCGCAACAGTAACGACGATATCGTGGTTTCAACAGTGCCCGGCGCGACACTTGATAGCGAAACCCGAGAAGTCGAAATGTCAGTCTCTGGTCCAAATGGTACCACCACTTTTGAAGCCGTTTTAACTAACCTCTACAACATATGATTTCGGGTCGTCACAGAAGTAGTGGATTTACTTTGATTGAGATGCTGGTTTATCTGGGCATCTTTATGTTGGTGTCGACAGCTTCGGTGACCTTCCTACTTTCTCTAGATGATTTTATCGACCAGTATAAAGTCGAGACGGCACTTTATCGTTCGGGAACAAGTTTGATGGAACAAATTGTGGTCGAGTTGCGCCAAGCTGACCAATACGATGCAGCCAACTCTGTAATCGAGAACCCAAGTACCGGTGTATTAGCCATTTTAAATGGAGCTGCTACGACTAGGTTTACGAAAACTGGTAGCAACATAGTCCTTACTAAAAGTGGTGTTAGTTATGGGAATCTAAACACTGCCGACGTGAGCGTGACAGCCTTTACGGTGTACCGCTATGTCACAGCTGCTGGTACTCTCGTGCGCGTCCATGTGCGATTGTCGTCCACGGTTGATCAAACCACAAAAGTCGTTGATTTATACGGCGGAGCAGTAATTCGCGGAGCTATATGATAAAAACACCTCTACAAAATGGCGCGGCAATGCTTCTCTTCGTTCTCTTTTTTACTTTCGCTTCGACCGTGATGATGATTGGTTTGAATCAGAGTATTTTTACCGACATGTCTGATTTTAACCAGCTGATTCGCTCTAAACAAGCCTACTTGGCATCAGAAAGTATTGTGGAAGACGTCTCGTATCGAACGATGATGGACCAGACCGTTAATTCCACCGAGGCGCTCACTATCGGAGGGGTAACGGCTTACGCTACCAGCACTTACAACACCACTCTTGATCAATACGAGATTGCCGGTGCAGCGAACTTTCAATCGGTAATCCGCAAAGCCGAAGCTATTCTTGTAGTGTCGGCTGGGAGCTCTTTTAACTACGGCTTGCAGGCGGGAACGGGAGGAATCACCTTGGCCAACAACTCAGATATTGTTGGTAACGTCTACTCCAACGGTCCAGTAACCGGGGCCGGCAGTGCCCAGGTGGCTGGCGATATTGTTTCAGCTGGACCGTCTGGTATTGTCAGTACAATCACAGCTACTGGCTCAGTCTATGCCAATACCATTAATCGTATTACTGCTGGCAAAGATGCCTACTACAACGTGCAGATAGGCACCAACGCCCAAAACGCAGTAACGGGCGTGCGTTATACACCAGTGACCAATCAACCAATCGTTAACTTTCCAATTTCTACTACCACCATTCAAGAGTGGAAAGATTCTATTACCACCACGATCACAGCCGCTGACCCTCTCTGTTCGTCTGGTACCTACACGATAAACACTAATGTCACTATTGGTTACTTAAAAGTAGAGTGTAATCTTGAGATTAAGAAAGTCGGTCCATCGACGACAGTTACTCTGACCGGCCCGATATGGGTAACGGGTAACCTGACAATCTCTAACGGACCTACACTACAAGTATCTCCGTCACTGGGACGAAAAAGTGTGCAATTTATCGTGGATAAACCCAGTAATCGAACAACTAGTAGCAAAATTTCCATCACCCAATCGACCCAATTTAACGGTTCGGGCGATAGTCGATCATTTATTATGCTGATGTCCATGAATGAAAGCGCGTATTTAGGTGGCGCTGAAAAAGCGATTGATGTGGCAAACTCAGCCAACGGGAAGGTTCTTGTCTACGCTGACCGAGGGCTAATTGATATTGGTAACGGTATTGCTCTTAAAGAAGTGACTGGCTACAAGATTAATGTGGCGCAAAACGCCGACGTTATCTACGAATCGGGACTTTCCAACCTATTGTTTGCGACGGGGCCAGGAGGCAGTTATTCTCTGGAAGACTGGCGGCAGACGCAGTAGCCACAGGCCGGTGTGTGCTACCATTAGTGACGTATGAAACGCACAGCACTCATCGTTGGGAACTGGAAACTTAATCCAACCAGCCTCACCGAAGCCACCACTTTAATCGCCGACATCGCCAAGAAATATAAGCCGTTTGAAGGGACAAAAGTCGCCGTGGCTCCAGCGTATGTACATATGACGGAAGTCGCGAAGAAGATTGGCAAGAAGCCGATCGCTTTGGCGGCACAGACTGTGTCTGTCGAACCGCTAGGTCCATTTACGGGAGAAGTTTCAGCCATGCAACTTCGCGACCTTAAGACCGAATACGTTATCATTGGTCACTCCGAGCGTCGCGCGATGGGAGAAACAGACGAAGTGGTACAAAAAAAGATTTTGGCTGCCCTGAAGTGTAATCTGACACCGGTGGTGTGTATTGGCGAAAAAGAACGAGATAACAAAGGCGACTTCTTTTCTTTTGTTGAGAAGCAAGTGCGTTCTGTGGTGGCGGTTTTGCCGGCAGCGTCGGTGAAGAAGCTTGTCCTGGCCTACGAACCAATCTGGGCTATCGGTACCGGCAAAACCGCCACCGCAGCCGACGTAAAGGAAATGCAGCTCTTTCTTTTCACAGTCCTCACCAAACTATTTGATAGGACAACTGCTCAAAAAGTCACTTTACTCTATGGCGGTTCAGTCAAGGCAGATAACGCGCTTCAATTACACAAAGAAGGCGGCATGAATGGATTTTTGGTTGGCGGCGCCAGCCTCAAGGCAGACGATTTTATACAGATAATTAACGCCACTAAAGAATAGTTATGAAGAGAATTACTGACCGGACTGACCTTAAAGGGAAGCGTGTTATCTTACGCGCTTCATTTAATATTCCCCTCGATGAACAAGGAAATATTCGTAACGCCTTTCGTTTAGAGCGAGCCTTGCCTACACTTCGATACCTCCATGAGCAAGGCGCAAAAACCGTTATCATCAGTCATATTGGTCGTGAACCAGAGGAGACCCTGAAGCCGATTTTTGCAGCACTAGAAAAACATTTCCCAATTCACTGGGGAGGAGTTATCACTAATGATTCGTTCAAGGAACGAGCTGGTCTGATTTCGGAAGGAAATTTTCTCTTAGCAGAAAATGTGCGGCAAGATGCGCGGGAAGAGACCAATGACATGGAGTTTGCTACATACATGGCCCAATTTGGCGACATTTATGTAAATGATGCGTTTGCTGAAGCCCATCGAGAGCATGCGTCACTACATGCTCTCGCTACACTGCTTCCTGCCTACGCCGGACTCAACCTGCTGCAAGAAATTGATCACCTTAAAAAAGTCATGGTGCCAGGACATCCGTCACTCTTTATGCTCGGTGGAGCCAAGTTTGAAACTAAGATGCCGCTCGTGGAGAAATATCTCAATGTCTACGACCATGTCTTTATTTGTGGCGCGCTGATGAACGATGTGTTCAAAGCCAAAGGCTATGAGGTCGGACAGTCGCTGGTGTCTGACGTTTTAATTGCCGGCGCAGCGTTCTTGGAGAGCGACAAACTTATTTTGCCAGTTGATGTCATGGTAGAAGGTCCGCGCGGAACGTTGGCCAAGAAGCCAACTGAAGTTGAGGCTGATGAAAAAATCATGGACTGTGGTCCAGAAACTATCGCTCTACTAGCTACTTACATCAATAGCGCCAAGACAGTTCTATGGAATGGACCGTTTGGAAACTACGAACGCGGATTTACTACGGGCACAACCGAAACAATGAAAACTCTCGCGAAGTCGAGCGCATTCTCAGTCGTGGGTGGAGGTGACACTGTAGCGTCTATTCAAGAGCTCGGTCTCAACGACAAAATTGGTTTTGTTTCAATCGGCGGCGGAGCGATGCTTACTTATCTGGAGCACGGGAGTACACCGGTGCTAGACTTGCTTAACTAGGGTATAAGAAAAAATAAAACGGCGGAGCTTTGGCTCCGCCGTTTTATTTTACATCAGCGCACCGATTCGTTTGGCATAATCGTCTAAATCTTCATCGTGGGCCGGCACTCGTTCGCACATGACATTTCCTAAATTAGTCGTCGTGCTTGGCATTGGGTAAATTTTTATGTGGACATGGGGCACTTCAAAACCTTCAACCACCAGACAGCTGCGCTCAACTTCAAACACTTGATCAGAGGCTTTGGCAACCCTCTTCGCTACTACAAAGAGGTGTTGGTATTCTTGGTCGGTGAGATCAAATAGGTACGGAGTTTCACGACGTAAAATAACCATAGATTGACCAGCTACTGCTGGATACTTATCCATAATAACGACACATTGTTCGTCTTCGTAGACAAAGTGTCCTGGGATTTCGCGGGCAATGATTTTCGTGAAAATAGTCGACATATGGATAGAATGTTACCATACGCTCATTCCATGACCACTTATCTTTTTCCGAATACTCCTGTTGAAATGGTCGCTCCCGGCTTGTCGCCACTCGTAAATCGACTACTTTCAACTAAGAGTATAGATGATATCGCTTCATTTTTGAAACCGCTGTACGACGAGCACCTACATGACCCGTTCCTTTTGCATCAGATGGAGGAGGCTATTAATCGTATCAAAGCAGCTTTTTTTAATAATGAAAAAATCGCCATTTTCAGTGACTATGACTGTGACGGCATTCCGGGTGCTGTTGTCTTGCACGATTGCTTTAAGGCACTTAAGTATGAGAATTTTGTAAACTACATTCCACATCGACACTACGAAGGCTTTGGGCTCAACTCGGGGGCGATAGACAAGTTGGCCGTAGAGGGGGTGACGTTGGTTGTAACCATCGATTGCGGCACGTCGGACGTTGAAGTGATTGCATACGCCAAGACAAAGGGAGTCGATGTCATCGTGACCGACCACCACGAGCCACCGACTATTTTGCCAGACGCGGTAGCGATTATAAATCCGAAGCTCGGAAATTATCCCTTTACCGAACTTTGTGGTGCAGCGGTTGTCTTTAAACTTGCCTTAGCGCTCATGGCACGTACCGAACATACAATAACTCCTGGAGCAGAGAAGTGGTGGCTCGATATGGTTGGCATCGCCACGATCGCCGATATGGTGCCACTCATAGGAGAAAACCGAGTCCTGGCTCGCTATGGACTGCAAGTGTTGCGCAAGTCACGCCGTCCGGGTTTACAACAACTGCTGCGCAAAAATAAAGTCGAACAGCAGTATCTGACCGAAGAGGATATCGGCTTCACTATTGGTCCTCGCATCAATGCGGCTTCGCGCATGGATAATCCAGAAGATGCCTTCCACATGCTAGCGGCCACCGACGTGGTAGAGGCGGGGAGGCGAGTTGACCATTTGGAGAAGCTCAATCAAGAACGTAAAACCATGGTGGCACTTATGACCAAGGATATAAATAAGCGACTTGAACACGTCGACGAAATGTCCTCCGTATTGGTACTTGGTTCACCGGAGTGGCGTCCCTCACTGGTGGGCTTAGCTGCCAATAAACTATCTGAAGAACATAAACGCCCCGTGTTCATCTGGGGTAAGGACGGGAATGGAGTCTTTAAAGGTTCGTGTCGCTCAGGCGGTGGAGTGAGTGTTGTAAAGTTGATGGACGCTGCAAGCGAATCGTTTTTGGAACATGGTGGGCATCACTTCTCGGGCGGCTTTGCTGTCCATGACGATCAGATTTTTTCACTGAGCGAAAAGCTCAACGAGGCGTTTGTACAGCTAGGAGAGTCGGCCACCATAAATGCGGAAGTTTGTGTGGATGAAGTTCTAACGCTCGACGAGGTTAACTTGCAACTCGTTGAGGATCTTGCGCTACTAGCACCCTATGGTGCGGGCAATTCCAAGCCCCTTTTTGCTTTTAAAGACGTAACGCCAAGAAAAGTTGAGCAGTTCGGTAAAGCCAAGGAACATCTCAAGCTCACCTTCGAAACAACCAGCGGCACGCTCGAAGCAATCGCCTTTTTTGCCAAAGCAGAAGACTTCGCCAAGTCACCTGCTGATAACTGTGCCGTCTCACTTATCGCCCACGTCGAACGCTCATACTTCATGAACCGCCCGCAGATTCGGCTGCGGATTGTTGACATAGTCTAGGTCTCGCGTATGCTTCGGATCAGAAGGAGATGGTAATGATTGATGAAGAAGATGAACTAACCATCGTCCACCTGGTTGGAATACCTTGTATCCTCAACAGGTCAGTTAAAGTTGAGATTCGTGAAAACACCAAAGAGGGCAGGTTGGAGTTGGGTGACGAGAGTCGTGGATGTTTTGTTATCGAGAAGGTAACTGACGTCTTAAAAGACGGAAGCTACATCGTTACGCTCCTGAAACCAAACGGGGATTTGGTAACTGACAATGCTCAGATAATTAGTAAGTCACTGTTAGTCAAGTGACTAAAAAAAGCACTGTTTAATAAAACAGTGCTTTTTTCAACTTTAGTTCCTGTGAATGTAGGCCTTGACCAAAGGGAGCAGTCTGCTAGACTGCTCGGCGGAAGTCCACCCAACAGGAGAGACACATGGGAAAGCAAAAACAAGCGATCATCGGCAGCTGGATGCCTCGGGAGCGTTTGCTCCAGCTGCACCGCAAATACGATGGACAGCTCGAGGCTGCATTGCTGGAACGGCCGATTGATCAAAAAAAGGTCGCTGAACTGAAGAAGCAAAAGCTTCTCTGTAAAGATTCCCTGTCACAGCAACTGCCAAATATGGCAATGACAAAGCCTTCGGCGGAAATCATTCCTTTTGAAGGGAAAAAGGAGACAGCAACATCGCTTTTCCTCGGTTCACCCCGATTGATGGCAAGAGGCCGGTAAGTCTCTTTGCCATAAACCGCGGCCGGAATATTTTTCCGGCCGCTTTATGTTATACCCTTGACGAATCTCTAAATTCTAGTATTATTTTGCCCCAGCTTTCAAGTTGAAAAAGGAACAGTTCTTTATGGCCAGAAAAAACCCTGCACTCAAGCCGTCGCTGCGACTGTTTGAAGACGCTTATTACAGAGTCATCCTACGGATCGTCTCAGAGCGATCCAAGACCAGTCGTGACAAAGTTCTGGTTGCGCAGCTCAAGAAGGAGAAGAGGCAGCTGAAGGACATTGTCAGTCACTTGGATCGTCGGGTCAGTATTACTGCCCAGTATGTGTTCAACATGACCGATGCTGTACTTGAGCTTTTGCGGGTCTTCTTGAAGGAAGAACTGCAGACCATGCTCCGCGGCGGCAGGAACGACAAAAATCGTGAATACGTCGAACGCCAGAACGAACTCAATGTCGTTTTGGCTGAACAGAAAAGGCGAGATGAACAAGCAGCTACGAAGCTGTCCGTCGAACCACTTGCCGACGCTGCGTAAGCAGGCACAATAACCAGGCCGGAGTGTTTACACTCCGGCCTTTTTCAATATCTTATATACTAGAGGTATGCAGGAATATCGTTTCCATATTTCTCTCATCACGTTTTTTGTGGGAGTTGGTGTAGGTACCTTGTACGCAGTTTCGTTACCTGTCGTGTTGTGGCTGTTTTTGGTCGGGTTGGGACTGCTTACAATTGGGTACCGAAAAAGCGAAGCTCCTTCGGCACCTTTCGTAATATCTTGCAGTCTTATCCTCGTCTGTTTTGTAGTCGGCCTGTTGCGTATACATATAGCGTCACAGCAGTTTGGCCATTCCTCCCTGGCTTCATCAGTCGGTGAAAAAGTAGAACTTGTGGGCAAGGTAATAAAAGAACCAGATATACGCGAAAAAGCGACGCATCTATATGTACAGGTAGAGTCGGACACGCTGCTGGTGACTACTGAGAGATATGCCAGCGTTAGTTATGGTGATGAGGTACGGGTTTCCGGTTCATTAAAAAAACCAGAATCGTTTGCCTCTGAATTGGGGCGAGAGTTCAACTACCCCGCCTACTTGCTGGCTCGCGGCGTTGAATATCAAATATCGTTTGCCAACGTAGAAGTACAATCGAGTGGACACGGTAATCTACTTATTTCGTACCTACTTAACATCAAACACTCGTTGACACGTAGCATTGAGAGCGTGCTGAATGAACCACAAGCTGGTCTCAGTGAAGGTCTGCTGCTTGGAGTGAAACAAGCTCTCGGTGAAGAATTAGAAGCCGCCTTTCGTACTAGTGGCATCATCCATATAGTGGTGTTGTCTGGATACAACATCATGATTGTCGTCACCTTCATAATGTTCATTCTGGCATTTCTTCTTCCGCGTCGACCTCGATTATTCGTTGGATTTGCTATTGTGGTGTGTTTTGCATTATTGGTCGGTCTATCTGCCACGGTTGTGCGAGCTAGCCTGATGGCGGGGTTACTTTTGATTGCTCAGTTTCTTGGTCGTACTTACGACCTTGCTCGGGCGCTTTTATTTGCCGGAGCCGCAATGGTCTTCATCAATCCTTACATTCTACTTTACGACCTAGGTTTTCAGTTTTCATTCATGGCAACATTGGGACTCATTTTGATAGCGCCAAAATTTGAGACGTTTATCTCTGACGGTTTTTCCAAACTTAGTGTCAAAGAATTTCTTGTCGCCACACTGGCCACCCAAGTTGCTGTACTTCCACTCCTGCTTTATCATATCGGTGAAGTTTCGTTGGTGGCGGTGGTGGTAAATGTTCTTGTTCTACCGATAGTGCCACTAGCAATGCTCGCCACGTTCTTGTCCGGTGTCATTGGGATTGTATCGACTACGCTGGCATTACCTCTTGCATTTTTCGCCCACCTAATACTTTCATATATTATTCAGGTCGCTCTTTTTTTCTCAACTCTCCCTTTTGCTTCAGTGGCAGTACCACCGTTTCCAGTGTATGGAATGTTTATTCTTTACGCATCGATTGGACTCTTAGTATGGAAACTCCAACCGAGAAGTAAAATAATTTTCGTCGACCCCATGGACGGTTGGACGATTGAAGAGGAAATAGAAAAAGCCGGAGCAGCGCGCAGCGTTTCCCCGACTCCAACCGATCCTCCTCTTTTCTTCCGCTAAGCCAAACGACTAGCCACCACTTCCCAGTTCAGATTCTTAAAGAAAGCATCGACATACTTTCCCTTGTCGGCCGAAGGGTAATCCATTAGGTATGAGTGTTCCCACATATCAAGCGCCAGGATAATATCTACGTCAACGAGCTGACCAATATGTTGTTCGTCCACCCAGGTTTGCACAAGTTGATTGGTTTTTGAATCAAAGTACAACATCGCCCACCCAACTCCACGAGCCTTAGCAACTTGGATAAAACTACCAAGCCACACATCAAAGCTTCCCCACTGGTCTTCGACTAGTTGCTTCAATCGTCCGTCTGGAAGTGATTTAGCGCCACCCTCAAATTGCGAGAAATAGTACTCGTGATTACGCATGCCGCAGAACTCAAACCCCAGCCGCCTTTGCAATTCACCAATCGAGTAGGCATTGGTTGCTACATCAGCACTTAGTTCAGAGATTTTTTCCTCAATCACATTCACATGCTTCACATAACCAGTGTAAAGACCCAGGTGATTGTCCATGGTCGCCTTAGAAATCTCCTCAACTTCAGGAATCACAAATGTTTTAACGTCGTATTTCATAGTGAAAGCATTGTATCATAAGTAGTATGAGTACTCAGGAATGCAGGAGAATGATGGTTATTACAACCTTGCTAGGTGTTGCTGTCATTAGTTGGCTACCGTTTTTGCAACCTAAAATAACTAGCTGCGAGTGTCTCGAAGTGTCGTTTCTTGATGTGGGGCAGGGGGATGCGATTTTGATTGAGACACCGGATGGATTTGAGATGTTGGTTGATGGGGGTCCAAATGCCGCGGTACTACGTGAACTTTCTAAAGAACGCTCATTTTTTGATAGGGAGATTGATGTGGTGGTCACGACACACCCCGACCTCGACCATATTGGTGGGCTGGTTGATGTTTTAAAACGGTATAAGGTGCAGACAATTCTTCGTACCGAAAACGAAAATGATAAGTCCGCAGCGGAAGCTTTCGCCGCCGCAGAAAAAGAAAATGCCGAAGAAATTCTCGCCGACGCTGGCCAAGTTCTCCAACTTGGCGCTAGCACCACCATCCAAATCTTTTCACCAACTGGTGACGAGCGACAGTGGGAGAGTAACGCCTCATCGATTGTCCTTCGGGTTGTGTATGGCAACACCTCATTTATGTTCACCGGCGATGCGCCACAAGAAATCGAAGATTACTTAGTAAAAACCTACGGTGCGCAACTTGATAGTGATGTGCTTAAGCTCGGACACCACGGCTCCAAAACTTCTTCCAGTGACGCGTGGCTCGACACCGTGACGCCGCAACACGTAGTAGTCTCCGCTGGCCTCGATAACAAATACGGCCATCCCCACCAGGACGTCATGCAAAGAGTCTTCGCACGTAACATCCAAACATCGCATACCGGTACTGACGGTACTATCACCTTTTATTCCGACGGCATAAAAGTCTGGCGGAAATAGTTAAAAAGGATACCTAAAACAACGCCATATCTCTGTAAAATTGACTAAAATGTCGACATGTGCTATAATTTAATTACTGGTTCGGCAGACTCCGAAACCCGTTAGTAGCGGGTACGTTCCTCAAAGTAAGAAAGGTTTTGTCATGAGTAGTGACAACGAAATTCTCGCCCGTCTGTTTAAGCAGCAGGCGACCATCGGCAAGCTCGTGCTTGATGGCGCGCGCGACCCGAATGCGGTAGCCGCGCTGTTGCAGAGCATTATCGACACCGCCGCGACCACACCGGCTCCGTCGGCCAAGTTTGCACTGCTGTGTGATCTCGGCTACATCGAAGTGCCGGTCGGGTACGAATTTGACACGGCGCTGAAGTCGTTTCGGAAGGTGAACCGTAAAAAGTTCTACTACTACAACGACGCCATCAGCGACGCCAACTTCAACAACCCGTCGCGGGTACAGAAGGCAGGCGATCGGCTGCGGGTGCGTGCGTTCCACCAGACCGCCGCCGGTACGACAACCTCGACCGAGCGGATGGACTTCCTTCGCGCGCAGTCGGGCAATGTCTTCGTCGGTGCGCAGGGTGCGGCACTCGTCTTCGAACAAAAGCGCGCAGAACTGCCAAAGGGCAAGTGGTACGCAGCGTTCGATGAAGAAGATCGTCTGCACCTCGATACC
>JAYTZG010000073.1:0-2867 GCA_043742005.1 Minisyncoccota bacterium
AGTAGTAGTTTGTACCGCTCTCCGCCGCCGTATATCTCCCTGGGAAGGTCGAATCCGGCGAGGAGCCGGTATAAATTCTACATAGTCGTAGCTTTGCTACTCCTTGTCTCATTTAATATCCTTGACACCATTGCTTTTTTACAGTATTTGGGGTACTCTCTACGCCTATGTTTGTTGATGAATTAACTATTTATGCGAAGGCTGGTAACGGTGGGACCGGGGTTGTTCGTTGGCGCCAGGAGAAGTTCAGGCCTAAGGCAGGGCCATCTGGAGGCGATGGTGGCCGCGGGGGCGACGTTTTTGTTCGGGCTATTCGGGACCTTAACCAACTGGCCAAATACACCGGCAACAAGGACTTCTTTGCCGAAGAAGGGGTAGCTGGGATGAGTGATAGTTGCGCTGGTAAGAACGGCGAGACACTCTATATCGACGTACCGATCGGTTCTCGTATTACGGACTTGGACCGAAACCGAAGCATCGAGCTGACCGAGGAAGGTCAGACAGAACGTGTCCTCAAGGGCGGCGGTGGTGGTCTTGGTAACGAACACTTCAAGTCTTCAACCAACGTATCTCCAATGGAGTCAACTGCTGGTCACTCAGGTGAAGCGGGGAACTTCATGATCGAGGTCAGGCTGATGGTGGACATCGGTTTGGTCGGGCTACCAAACGCAGGTAAGTCTACTCTTCTCAATGCGCTCACGAATGCTCAATCGCGCATCGGTGCGTATCCTTTCACTACCCTGGAACCACACCTCGGTGACATGTACGGATTCATTTTGGCCGACATCCCAGGCCTCATTGAAGGTGCAGCATCCGGGCGAGGGCTTGGACACAAGTTTCTTCGTCACGTGGCTCGCACAAAAATGATTTTACACCTTGTCTCACTAGAATCTGAAAACCCAGAAACTGACTATTACACCATTTTAAATGAGCTATCTGAATACGACAAAGCACTAGGGGAGAAGGAATCGTGGATTATTTTGACTAAAAAAGACCTTGTAAATCAAGATAAAATTGACACTACTATAGCAGCTCTTGCCAAAACCAAGAATCGTGTGCTTGTCGTTGGTCAAGATGACGCCGACTCCTACAAAGCACTTCGTGATTCTCTTGTCTTGCACCTACGAGAAACGTACAATACTTAGCACAAAATCATATGAGTTACATACCAACCATTGGTCTTGAGGTTCATGCTGAACTCAAGACACTTAGTAAGATGTTTTGTGGGTGCAAAAACGACCCACACGAAGGAGAACCAAACGCGTACACCTGTCCGGTGTGTCTTGCGCACCCCGGAACTCTCCCCGTACCAAACATCGAGGCGATAAAAAAAGTCCTCTTATTCGGCAAAGCTGTCGAAGCGACTCCGGCGACCTACTCGGAGTTTGATCGCAAGAATTATTTTTATCCAGACATCCCGAAGGCCTATCAGATTAGTCAGTACGCCTATCCGTTTTTGACTGGAGGAAATTTGGCTGGTGTTGAACTTACCCGAGTTCATCTCGAGGAAGACACTGCTCGGAGCAATCACGAAAAAGGGGACTACAGTTTGGTCGACTTCAACCGAGCCGGAGTGCCACTCATGGAACTCGTGACCGAACCGGTCATTCATGATGCGCAGACCGCCGGCGCCTTTGCTCGCGAGCTACAACTTTTGCTTCGGACCCTCAATATATCTGATGCCAACATGGAGCGTGGCGAGATGCGGGTCGAGGCTAACATCTCCGTGTCAAAGGACGCTGACAAAATGGCGACAAAATATGTTGAGGTAAAAAACTTAAACTCTTTTAAAGCTGTGGAAGGTGCGATTGCTTTTGAAATTCAACGCCAAATAAAACTTCTTGAAGAAGGAGGTGAGATTGTGCAAGAAACTCGTGGGTGGGACGAAGTAAACTTGCGAACGTTCTCCCAGAGAGTGAAGGAAACTGCCAAGGATTATCGCTATTTCCCGGACCCGGACATTCCAAAGATTAAAATTAATGAATCTCTTTTAGCCGAGATAACTGTTAAATTGCCCAAGGAAAAGCGTGATTTATACCAAAATCTCGGATTGACGAGTGATGCCGTTGAACTCATAATTTCAGATAAAGAGACCGACGAATTTTTCGCTAAACTGTACGACGCTGACTTGTTGTCTGATCATGGATGCGCACGTTTGTCAGCCAACTATCTCACTTCTGATATAGCATCCCTGCTATCAAGTAATCCTTCCCTTAAGCTTTCGATGCTGCGTGTAGAATATTTTGCTGAATTGATGAATATGTTGATGGGTAAAGAAATCAACTCACGTATAGGAAAAGACCTATTGCCTGAACTGTTTTCGTCTGAAAAATCACCACGTGAAATGGCAACGGAAAGGAACTTGTTGCAGATTTCTGACGCCTCAGCTCTTGAGGGTATAATCAAAGAAATTATTGAAGCTAATCCGACAGTAGTTGCTGAATATAAGGCAGGCAAGGAGACTGCAATTCAGTTTTTTGTAGGACAGGGGATGAAGGCAACGAAAGGTTCAGCCAACCCCGCGCTACTTTTGGAGAGCTTCAAAAAAATGCTTGAAGACTAGCGTCTCTGAAATTTAAGCCGCTTGTTTATATAGCTATTTCGGATAGCAGAGAAGTAATGCACTGGTGTGGATAAACACCCCAGTGCTTTTTACTGTTACAATATCTCGGTATGGAGTCGGTGATCTTTGATAGCAAAGAGTATGTTAAAGCGTCGGTGTTGGCGACGAGATTTCGCTATACTGCTGATTATCTCGGACAACTTTGTCGCGGCAAAAAAGTCGATGCTCGGTTAGTTGGTCGCGCTTGGTACATTAATCTTGATTCGTTGAATCTGCATCGCAGTGGCCGCTACAAGACGGCGCC
>JAYTZG010000074.1:0-6776 GCA_043742005.1 Minisyncoccota bacterium
CAGGCGCTGCAAGCGGCGATTATACGTATCCTAGAACATCCCGAAACCAGCTCTCGCATGGTGCAGTCCGCCCGCGCCCGCTCCCGCGAATTCTCCCAAACCGTGATGATAGAAAAAATTGAAGCAGTATTAAGACAGCTCATAACATAGGTATGATGCAACGTAAAAATATTTTAGTAATTGGAAGAGATAGTTCGGCGGCTGTCGCTGGTTCGCAACTTAATACTCGAATCAAAACGTACGCACAATATCACCAATTTACCTTCGTGGTGATGAATGCAGGCGTGAAGCAAGAATCCAGTGTCGACACCGCACGCGTGATTCTCACCGGAGGTAAGTCACTACCTGCCGCATTTTTTAAAACACTATGGCGTGGCTACAAAGAATTGAAATCTGGTCAGTATGATTTGGTTACGACCCAAGACGTTTTGTATGCCGGACT
This sequence comes from Minisyncoccota bacterium, assembly GCA_043742005.1. GTDB lineage: Bacteria > Patescibacteriota > Minisyncoccia > Phycocordibacterales > UBA918 > OLB19. Next base: position 443 of record JAYTZG010000074.1, read on the forward strand.
GGTCGGATACCTACTCAGTCGGTATTTTAACCTGCCGCTGTTTGTCCAGATGCACGGCGACTACTTGGATAACGAGCGCTGGTTTAAAAGTAACGTCGGTCGCTTCAATCGCGCTATGAATGTTGTTGGTATTTTTATACTCAAACGAGCACAATTTGTGCGGGCTGTGAGCGAGCGCTTGCGGACACAACTGATTGCAACCTACGGACTCAAGCCAGAGCGTATTATCTCGATTCCGATTGGCACTGACCTGGGGTTATTCCAACAAAGTGACACTGTGACGAGACGAAAGTCACTACTCTTTGCGCAGCGTCTGTTGCCCGAGAAGTGCGCACTGCTTTTTGCTGAGGCCGCGACCACTCTGATGCAGAAGTATTCTGACGTGACTACTGATATCGCCGGCGACGGGATGCTCAAAGATGAAATGATAGACTACTTTACCAAAGCCGGCGTAGTCGACCGGGTGACCTTTCATGGTGCCGTGCCGCAATCAATACTGGTCTCACTGTATCAACAATCATATGTCTATCTGCATACTGCTGACTGGGAAGGGTGGGGGATGCCGATGATCGAAGCGATGGCGGCCGGCACCCCGGTTGTTACTACCGATACCGGCTGCGCAGGAGAAGCCATCAGGCATGGGGAGACAGGACTTGTGACGGCCGTGAATGATACGCAAGCACTGACCAACGAAACGGAAGTGCTCTTGACCGATGAAGCACTTTGGAACAGACTATCGACACAAGGTTCTCTGGAGGCAGCGAATTGGTCATTTGAATCGTTGGCTCGCAAGAACATGGAATGGTATGGAACAAAAATCAAAGATTAAAATTCTAGTAACTGGTGTCGGTGGTCCCGCTGGTATTAACATCGCTCGACTTTTGCGTGGGCGAGACGACGTCGTAGTTATTGGTTGTGATGTCGATGCCACTGCTACGGGGCAGTGCTTCGTCGACGAGTTTATCATTGCGCCTTACGTGCGCGACGCGCAAGCTTACACTGCTTGGATGCGCAATATGGTGACGTCGCGCACGTACGATATTGTAATTCCAACCGTCCACGAAGAGTTGTCGCTTTTGGCTACTTTTGTCTCAGAGCTTTCGGCGTTTGTGCCATTATCGGGTCCGACCACTCTTGCTCTGGGTGCCGACAAACTATTCTCCTATGAATGGATGGCCAAACATCTACCACAGTACGCGCCGCGTTTCGTGTTACTCAAAGACTGGACACCTGGTTGGAGTGCAGACCAGACACTTTTTATAAAACCACGTGCCGGTCGTGGCGCCCGTGGCTGCAAGACGGCTACGCACGACGAGCTACTCTTCCTTCAATCTCAAGATAGCGCAAATGACGAAGTGGTCGTCATGGAGTATTTGCCAGGTACCGAATGGACGGTAGACTCGTACATTGGAAAGGACGGAAAGATAGTATATCTTACGCCCAGAGAACGCACCGGCCTCGCTGGCGGTATTTCTATCAAGGGCCAGACCGTCCGTCATAGTGGGGTGATTGATGCAACCAAAGCCTTGATTGCACAGTTAGATATGGCAGGACCAGTCTGTATCCAGTGGAAGGCGGACGCACAGGGTCAGCCAAAGTTTGTCGAAATCAATCCGCGGCTCTCTGGCGGACTAATGATAAGTGTTGCTGCTGGCATCAATCCTGTGACGGCACTTATCGAGGAATATGAAGAGCTAGTCCCGACCGAGCAATTATGGGAAGAAGTACTGTCGGTCGGGTACCTCGACTACAAAGTTTTAAAGAAAAATTAATCGTATGAATATTTTAGCCATTGGGTCACACCCAGATGATATCGAAATCGGCTGCGGCGGAGCCCTTTTGCGTCACCGTGCCCAGGGCGATACTGTAAAAATTCTAGTCCTTACGCAAGGAGGTAAGGGTGCTGATATGCCGGCAGCTGAGTTACAATCTGTCCGCCTAAAAGAAGCGATTGCAGCTGCGACTTTGCTGGATGTTGAAATCGAGTGTTGGGATTACCCTGATACCGAGTTGGTAGAAAACGCTGAATTGGTTAATCGGATTGAAGCAGTAGTGAATGAGTTTCAGCCAGATCGAGTCTATATTCCGTACGGACAGGACACTCATCAAGATCACCGAGTGACTTCAAATGCCGCAAAGTCAGCCTGTCGCAAAGTGAAGCAGATTCTCGAGTATGAGGAGCCATCCAGTTACAACTCGTTCACCGCTAACTACTGGATTGATATAACTGACCATATTGCAATAAAATTAGAATCAATCACTCTGCATGTTAGTCAGGGGCATAAAGAAATTCTAAAGGCCAAGTCGATTGAGGGCCTCAACCTCTATCGCGGTTACCAAGCTAGCACTATGTACGCCGAAGGTTTTTCAACTTTCAAATTCTTGGAGGAATAGACTTATGGTGAGCTGCATCATTTTTGATATCGACGGCACCCTCATAGACGAGAGTGCTGTACTTGATGCACAGACGAGCGCGGTGGCTTGGAAGTTTGGCGATAGTCTCGAAGTTAAGCAGTCCGTGGTAGATCAATTTTTTGCCGCCAACGACCACGCGGTCGCTGAAGGTGGTCAGTCTAAAAATGACATTCCTCAATATATGAAATGGATGGGAGAGGCGCTTGATGTCCCAGTGACTGACGCCGAAGCGATCAAATTAGCTTCAGACTGGAGCCAGGCCTTTGCTGGTACGTTTACTAGACCACAAGTTTTTTCTGATACCGTCACTTGCCTTGAAGCTCTCAAAGCAAAGAGTATACGACTCGTGATAGCAAGTGGCGGCACCAAAGAAAAGAAGCAGTCATTGCTTGTCGAAGCTGGTCTTGCGCAATACTTCGATACGATTTATGCGGCGACAGATATAGGTTTCCAAAAACAAGATAGACGTTTCTGGGAGCAGGTATTGACGCAACTGGACGCGCCCCCCGAGCAATGTCTAGTGGTCGGTAACCAAATCAATGACGACATTATGAACCCAAAAGCTCTCGGTATGATTACTGTCCTAGTGCATCGTGATGGCGTCTTGTCTAAAAGAAATGAGCCAAGAGACGCAAGGTCCATTTATGAGATTACTGATTTACTGGATATAGTTAAATTTATATAGCGTATGTCTGCATTCCCCAAGAAAATTTGTTTTGTTATGCAGGAGGCGACACCGGGGACACATATGGACTATGTGTTCGAAATGGCGCGTACATTGCGGGAGGATGAAGGTTTACCTTTGACCTTGTTGCTTGAGAAGGGTAGTAAAGAAACACGACCTTCGTGGGTTATCTTGCAGAGATTTAGGTTTGTGCCGTTTCGCGTGATAGAAAACTTTGTTCTGATTGCTCGCGAGCGACTACGCGGTACAAAAATATTTTATATCCACTACTCATTCTTGAGCGCGATTACCGCTGGTATTGTCACCAAGTTTTTTGGTGGACATGTTTTATATTGGAACGCTGGTATGCCGTGGCAGTATAAACGATCATGCTATACCAATTTGTATCAAAAAATTGCATACAAACTTATTGATACTCTAGTTACCGGTGCTGAGTCTTTGCGCACCGGCTACATGCAAACCTACGGACTTAAATCAGAGCAAATTGAAATCATCCCCAACTGGATTGATCTCACGCAAGTGACTCGAAGTGACGCAAGGGAGGCGCTGCGCGCCTCCCTTAACCTCCCGCCGGCAGCCCCGCTGTTACTTTACGTTCACAAACTTGCCCCACGCAAAGGCGCGCAGTGGCTGGTGCCTATACTAAAGCAGGTGAAAAATACGGAGTGCCACCTAGTCATCGCCGGCGATGGATCTGAATCCGAAGCAATTAAAAAGTATGCACAAGAAGTCGGACTGACAGATCGTGTCCATCTATTGGGTAGGGTCAATCGCGACACAGTAAAGGAACTCTACCAATCGTCCGACATATTTATTATGCCGTCACACGAAGAAGGCTCCCCTCACTCACTCATCGAAGCAATGGCTTACGGGCTACCAAGTATATGTTTTGCGGTGGGAGGGGTTCTCGATACGTTACCACCGGAAGCTGCCATATACACCTACTCGTACGCCGATACCACCGCCTTTGCAGCAGGAGTTGACACACTTTTATATAACAAAGAAGAATACACTCGCGTGCAACAGAGTATGAAAGTTTGGATAAAACAATTCGATAAACCAACCGCCGTCCAAAAATTTTCTGAGCTACTTGCCCAGTGAGATAGTACTTACTAGTGCAGATTTTTTCAGTTGCTTGGTATACTACTGCCATGGCCAAGCGTGATATTGTAAATTTTGATGCGTCAGATCGAGCCGCTTCGGAGCTTGAGTATGTGCTTAAAAAAAGCACTAAAGCTGAAGCTGCTCCGCGAATCTCTGCCACCGAAGCGATGTCGCAAGCGCGTGTCTTTCAGTCGGATATCGCGCGCACAACAACTCGCGTTTTGTTTGTCTCTCAAGACGCCTCTCTTTTGAATCCAGAAAAGCAGTCGCTTGATGGTTTCCTTAATCTTCATGAATTGTTTCAAGAAGTACATATTCTTATCCTACGCCAAGGTATAGAGGCCAAAAACCCCGTCCTGCGGGCAGCTTCGAATGTTTGGCTGTATACGGCTAGTTCACGCTACTGGTGGGGTATCCCAAGTGCCGGTATCAGACTCGCAGAGGAACAAATGGTTTTTGCGGCCGGCTTCCGCCCTGACCTTATTGTTGCGCGCGACCCTTTTGAATCAGCTTGGGTGGCTCACAAGATAGCTAGGCAGTACGAACGCCCAGCTCAGGTTCATATTCTTGAGGACTATACTACACAAGAATTTGCCAAACGAAACCAACACGTTTTCTTCCGTCGATTGCTAGCTAAATATATTATTAAAAAGTTCGCCAGTGTAAGAGTGATGTCTTCAGCTTTAGAACATATGCTCGCCAAGCGCTTCACTATTCCTGATTTAGGCATTCTCCCACGCTTCAACAACTACGAAGCAATCGTAAATGCCAAACCAACACTCGACTTAAAAGAAAAATACAAACCGTTTGTATTTATAATGTTGTATGTGGGTAAGCTTTCGCATACCAGCACACTTTTTCGCGCCATCGACGCTGCGCGCTTTGTTCTAAAAAATCCCCGAGTTGGTTTGATTGTACTTGGCGACGGTCCCGCCAAAGGGGAGTTCCAAAAACGCATTAAGCTACTTGGTATTGAAGAGCAGGTGGTGTTTGACAGTCGCACCGAAGGTATCGTACCCCATCTCAAATCAAGTAGCCTACTGCTCGCCACCGATACAGACGAGGACAGTGACGAGGTAGTACTAAAGGCCGCTGCCGCTGGCGTACCTATCATTATGTCGCGCACACCAAAGCGGGAAGAATTGTTTGAGCATGGAGTTTCAGCTTATCTCTGCGAAGAAACTGACGTCCAGGCCTTTACGGACAGAATTAGTGAAATGCTTAATAATTTTGGTATACGGAAGGTGTTTAGTGATAACGCACAACTCATCATTAAAGAAAAATTCCATCAAAATGCTCGTGAATATGCCGAGGCTTACCGTACGAGCATCGAGCAAGCCCTCTTTGTGGAATCAGACGAAAAGGTTGAATAAACCTAATTTGGCTCTGCATTTCCGTATGGTATGATGCTGGACAATATGTCCGGAGACTCACTAGTCGATTTGCTCGAACCCAACGAAACTATTGAACAAGGAGGTATTTTTATTGCCAAGGGAATCGCCGAACGGACTGTCTGGGACGCCCACGCGATTGAAAACCCCACCCATGCGGTGATTTCAGCAGCCAATGATGCCGACGCTAAGGAAAAATCAAAGTCACAACTCGAGGACATCAAGCAGTATTTGAATGGAAATGAAGTGCTGCTTGATTTCGGTTCTGGTTATGGTCGAGTCGCTGAGTTGTTACTTCCGAAGTTTCCACTGAAGGGCTACATCGGAATGGACAGCTCGTTTGAAATGCTCAGTCTCTTTCGGCAGCGCTACATCCGTAGTGACGAGGAGCAGCAGACCCCGCTCCTACTTTTAAATGCTGATATTCACACAGTGCCCCTACGTGATAACACGGTCGACGTGGCAATCGTTTGTGCCGTATTTCTTCATAACCACAAAGATGTAGTAGGTAAATCAATCACTGAGTTAAAGCGAGTTATAAAGTCGGAGGGAAAAATCTTGGTCTATTCATCATTTCCACGACGAGCCACTGCGATGGGTCTACAAGGAGCCTGCTACCAAATACTCCTAAACCTCATGGGTAAGCCGTTTAAAAATGGTCCCGTTCGCTACTACAGTAAGAGGGAAGTTCTCAATCTTTTCTCAGTATTTGATGAGGTAGAGCTTCATCCCGTCGGAT
>JAYTZG010000075.1:0-6773 GCA_043742005.1 Minisyncoccota bacterium
AAGGCGCTATTTTGTACTCGCGGAGGGAGAGGGATTCGAACCCTCGAAGAGCTTTCACCCTTAATGGTTTTCAAGACCATCGCCATCAACCACTCGGCCATCCCTCCAGATATATGCGACTGCCTAGGTGGTCCAAGACGGTCGTTTGTGGCTGAGATAGTAACAGAACTTGGTCAAAATGTACACTCGTAAGTGTTATACTGGAGCAAATGGAACCAGCGGTCCGCGGCGTATCTTGGGAAGCCCCACAACATCACCATGTCGAGAAAGGCAACGACTGGTTTTTTGCGCTAGCTATCATCGTATTAGCATTTATTGTCGTAGCGATTCTTCTAAATAACGTTATGTTTGCTCTTGTGATGGGGCTGGCCGGCGGGGTGTTGGCCATGTCGGCCGCTAAGCGACCAGCGATTGTACCATATTCAATTTCAGTCCGCGGTATTAAAGTAGAGGATGAGCTATTCCCGTATACCCGACTACGCTCGTATCATATTGACGAAGAAGACCATCGTGGCCCGCAGCTGTTGGTGTTGACTGAACGCAAGTCCATACCGCTGTTGGTGTTGCCACTACCGGTTGACCACATTGATGATATTGAAGCGATTTTGAGCGAGCGGCTACCGGAAGAGTTTATTCAAGAGCCGCTTGGACTCAAGATACTTGAATTATTTGGGTTTTGAGGTAGTATTTGGCGCACATCAAATATTAAAGATTTGGTGCAGAAGTAATTTGCTCTCATAGTTTAATGGATAGAATGCCAGTTTGCGGAATTGGCGATTCAGGTTCGATTCCTGGTGAGAGCACGAGTACAAAAATGAGCACCCTCTGGGGTGCCATTTTTGTTAGTGCTCGAAAGAAGACGTAGTCTTCGCCCAGGAATCGAAGAGGTTGAGTATATCGCACGCAGCGAAGCGAGTACGATACGAAACCTGTACCGTCCCCGTAGGGGAAGATTACCCTGGTGAGAGCACATAAGTTAAAACGAAAAGCAGGCTACTTTACTTGCGGGTCAGTGTTTGAAGTTTACTTCCAGTCTCATTATCAAGAAGCTGGTCCCAAAAGTTTTTGGAATCGCCCAACCAAAAAGGTAGAGAGGTGAGTTGGACGCCGGCCGCGCCGGCGTCCAAGAAGTCGATTACATCATTACCGGTGGTGATACCTCCGACCCCTATCACATCAATGTCAGAATTAAGGAGTTGGCGAAACTGACGTACCTGACCGAGGGCGATTGGTTTTAGGGCTGGCCCAGACAGTCCGGCGAGTCCCTGGTGCGGACTAATGGTTTGCTCGCCAGCATAGCTACTGGGGAAAGTGTTGCAAGTGACGACAGAGCCGATTATGTCACTGTACTTATTTATTAGCGTAGCCACCGCGGCTAGTTGATTTGGATCAGAGTAGGGAGACAATTTCACCCAAAGGGGCTTTCTCTTATTTTGAGCAAGTGCGGTGAACAGTTGGGTCAATGCTTTTAGGTCGAAAGAAAAGATACTACCGTGCTCGGTATTAGGGCAACTCAAGTTAAGCTCAATGGCCGACACTTTTTCGCTTTCGGAAGCAACCTTGGCGCAGTGGACGTAATCTTCAACTGAAAATCCAGCCACTGAAATAATTAGCGGCTGATTAAATTGACTCCCATTAAATTCACCTACAGCTGCCCCCACACCATCGTTTTTGACACCGAAGGAGTTCAGACCGTAGCCGAGTTTTAAAAATTCCTCGAGTGTGCCGGGGTAGAATAATCGGTCACCACTGTTGCCACGACGAGCTTCTTTGGTGTACGAACCAGAGACGACCGGCGCTATTTTAAGCCAATCCAAGGTCAGCTTAGGGTCTTTGCATGCACCCGCTCCAATCATTATTGGCCACCCCTCAAACAAGACTCCACCTACGCCTTGTGCTTTTGACATATGCTTAGTATAGACACCTTTTTCCTGGTTGGAAAGTTAAAGAGCACTTTTAAGTGACATTCATTTTTGTGTTATGCTACCCATATATGCGGAGAATGGGGATTGATTTTGGGAGTAAAAATATTGGTTTGGCGTTGACTGACGAGTCGGGGTCAATGGCTTTTCCTCATGGTGTGATCCCTAATGACGGTAAGTTACTTAAGACTATTACGTCTCTGATACAGGAAAAAAGTGTGAAAGAAGTAGTGATTGGACATTCAGTCGGCTATTCCGGCCAGGCCAATAAAATCCACGCTGCGGTTGAAGCCTTCATACTTGACCTTACCCTCGCTATCGGGATTCCAATTCACCTTGAACCAGAGCAGTACTCAACCCAACAAGCAATCCGGATTCAAGGCAAAAATGCCCAGACCGATGCCGCTGCCGCCGCGATTATTCTCGACAGTTTTATTACCCGCAAGAAGTGACATATATATGACAATTACCTACGACGACTTTTCAAAATTGGAAATCAAAATCGGCACCGTGCTGACGGTTGAGATTGTAGAAGACGCTGATAAGCTTCTGAAACTGGCAGTTGACCTGGGCGAGGAAACACCGCGGCAGATTCTCTCAGGTATTCGAACCTATCTCGAAGATCCCCAGTCGCTTGTCGGGAAGCAGTTTCCCTTTGTGGCCAATCTAGCGCCACGCACTATTCGTGGCCTGGAAAGTAACGGGATGATTTTGGCAGCGAATGCCGGGGAGACCTTTGCCTTTTTAAACCCTAGTACACCACTCCCACCTGGTACACTAGTAAAATAACCATGGAACGAGACAAGCATCTTGAGCAAGAATTTGAGGAGATTCTCGAGGCGACCACTGTCACCAAAGCGCAGGAGGTGATGAAGTCGAGGCGGGGGTTATGGATTATCGGCTTCGTGTCTTTCGTCGAGTCTGCTACACCAATTCCGGTGTTGACTGACCCGTTTTTGATTGCTGGCATCCTTTTAAATCGGCACAAGACAGCACTAATTATCTTGATAGCAACTGTAGCTTCGGTACTGGGAGGTATTTTTGCCTATTACACAGCCACGTTTTTTATTGATTTTATAATGCAGTGGTTTACACCAGAAATGACGAATACATTTAATAGACTGGTGGCAAAGCAGGAAGACTCAGGGACGTTCTTGCTTACCTTGCTTGGTTCGTCGACACCGATTCCCTATACTTCGACGGCTTACGTGGTGGCTTTTATGAAAGGCAATATTGGAATATTTATTATCGGTTCGATAATTGGACGAGGGTTCCGCTACACAGTTGTCGGTACGCTGGTACATTACTTTGGTCCAACGGCGATTAAATACGCCAAGCGTTCCATTGCTATCTGTACGGTGGTATTGCTAATTTTGGCTGGTTTCTACTTCTGGTTCAGGATGTGAGTTGAGGCAGTTATTTTGTCTGTCGACACCGTATACTATTGATATATGTTATCAGCGCTCTTGCGTGTTATCCCACCACCGGCTTTCATGACAATGTCATGTGTTGGTTTGGATATTTCTGATACATCGCTTAAGTATATTGCGTTCAAGCCAACACTTCGTGACCAAGGCGCACGCGAACTGACCCTGTGGGGCGATATTGATATTCCATCTGGAGTGGTGAATAGAGGGGAGGTACTAGACTCGCAAAAGTTAGTGGCAGTACTTAAAGAGTTTAAAGAAAAAACCAAGGCGGAGTTTGTTCGAGTTTCACTTCCCGAAGAACGAGCGTACATGTTTGAGACCGAGATAAAAACCAACACACCGCTGAAAGAAATCCGAGGACTGCTTGAATTTCGCCTGGAAGAGAATGTTCCGATTCCTTCGAGGGATGTTTTTTTCGACTATTCAATTATGCCGTTTGTCGCCGGCGACCGGGCGCTTAATATATCAGTAGTCGCTTACGCAAAGCAAACCATCCAGTTATACTACGACGCTTGTGTAGAAGCTGGACTGCGACCGATTTCTTTTGAGGTTGAGGCTCAAGCCATGGCACGAGCAATGGTGCCAAAAGATATTAGAGGGGCTGCTCTAATCGTAGATTTTGGTAAAACCCGTACTGGAATTGGTATCGTCTACAAAGGCACCCTGTTGTATACCTCAACCGTAGACATCGGTGGCGCACAACTTTCACAAATCTTGCGCAAGACTCTTGGTGACAAGTCAGAAGCCGAACTAACTCGTATTAAAAATACTGAAGGGTTGGTGAGAGGTGTCGATTCTTCAGCTGTGCGCGAAACACTAATACCGACGGTGTCCGTTATTCGCGACGAAATCGCTACACGAATGCAGTATTGGCATTTACGTTCTGGTAATCAAGACGAACGCCGCATCACGTCCATCATTTTGTGCGGCGGCAGCGCTAACCTAAAAGGGTTTCCAGAATATATGACTGAGACTCTCGGCGTACCAACCGTTCGCGGCAACGTCTGGGAGAATGCCTTTTCTCTTGAAGACAACGTACCGCCGGTTGATCGTCGACATTCATTTGGCTATGCGGCCGCTGTCGGCCTCGCTCTTAAAAGTATCCTGTAAGTATGATTAATCTTATTCCACCACAAGCAAAGAAGGGAGTAGTCAAAGAATACTGGATGAGAGTCGTGTCGGTGTGTTTCTACACCTGGTCGACTGGTCTCCTGGGAGGGGTGTTGATTATGGTGCCAGCCTACGTACTCATTAATAGTCAGGTCTCTGTGTACGAAGCTTCTGCCAAAACAGCCTCAGAAAAAGTCGCAAGCTTCGAAGATGTCTCTAAGGGCCTTGCGGCCAGTAGTCAGCAGGCTGGTAAATTAGTAATGAGTTTTCGCCAGTCACTTATTTCCAAACGGATCAGTACATTGCGTTCACTTGAGAGGCCGGGCGTTACAGTTTCTGAGTTCACCATTGGTCGTGTCGGCGAAACGTATGATCCAATCCAAGTAACTGGTACTGCTAGAGATCGTCAGGCCCTGGCCGCCTTTAGAGATCGACTACTAGCTGAGCCAGACGTCGCTTCGGTGGACTTACCGATTTCGAACCTTGCTAAGGACCGCGATATCCAATTCACTCTTACGGTAACACTTAAGCCAATAACTCCATGAGCCGCCTTACTATTAAACATTTTATAATTTCTACAGCACTGTTATTGTTCGCCATTTCGTTATGTGTATTAGCGATTTACGAAATTATGGATAACGCCCAGACCTTGAAGCAACAGGTGACGGTTCTGGCAGCTGAACAGGCACAAGAAAACTCCTACTACCGTTTACAAAAAATTGACGAAGACTCCAAGGGTGAACGTGACCATCTAGGGACATACTTTCTTAGGCAAAGTAGCGACAGTATCGACTTTCTAAATAAGGTGGAAGAGCTAGCTCCACAAGCTGGTGTCGACTTAAAAACAGAGATGCTTGAAGATATTGCTGACAAAAATACGGGAACGAAATGGATTAATGTTAAGTTTTCTTTTTCTGGTACGAGGACAGACGTTGAACGGTTCGTAGAGATACTAGAACGCTTGCCATATTTCTCTCAGGTTACCGCAGTCTCTCTCAAAGCTCGCGCGCTCGATAATTGGCAAGCTCAAGTAACAATGAGAGTATTTCTGACAACATCATGATAAATAAAAACCTTTTCACACAGATGGCTAGAAAAGTGTTTCGACACGAACGCGGTTTGCGTGACCCGCATATCATGCATCCGGAACGGGAATGGTTAATTGGGCTTTCGGTTATGGTTTTAATATTTACGGCCAGTGCGGGTTGGAGTGCGCAAGTATATTTGAAAAATAAAAATGTTAGTGCCGACCAGACGACAACTAGTGAAGGCGAAGCAGTATATCGAGAACCTCAGGTGAAAGAAGCTTTGCGTATAGCTGGTGAGCGAGAAGATGAGCTTCGCGAACTGCTGGGAGTGGCACCAACTGCACCAAGTTCTGAGGAGGATTTGTCAGCAACAACAACAGCAACTACAACCGAAGAGGTGGCGGATCCTGATACTGATGAAGCCGAAGCAACCTCAACGGATGAGAGCCAGTAGGAGGGCATCATCGATTGTCTGACGCAGGTTACTAAGTGTTCTCACTAGCTGCGCTAGTTGCGAGCACTAAGTACCTGCTGTCCCAGCTCAACCGTTTTTCTCCCCAGGAAGGGGAAAAACATGTCTCCGCTTCACAAAGCTAAAAAACTGTGCGCAGGCACAGTTTTTCTTAACGCTTTGTGCCTCCAGTAGGAATCGAACCTACATCAAGAGCTTAGAAGTCTCCTGTTTTATCCATTAAACTATGGAAGCAGTGTGCATTACCATAACAGAAAAAACGCTTCAGTAAAACTATAGCTTCTAAAAAACCACCTAGTCATAAGAACCAGGTGGCGTATAGTGAACTATAGACACCGAATCTATCGCTGCAATCAACTTTTGTCTTTCAGAAATCGAAAAAGCCTTTCGTACTGTAATCTTAATAGTTAAGTGCTTTTCGCCAAAAGATATTGAAAAGTCTTTTTTCCTGAAAACTTTACGGATAGCCGATGTGAGTCGCCGGTTAGTAGGGAACTGAACGCGGTAGCCAGGTGCCCACTTCACCGTAACCAGGTAGCAATGCTTTCCGTGCAGGCCTCTTAACATAGTGAGGCCAAGATTATCAGAACATTGATATGGTTCGGACATGAACAGACTCCCTCCCAAGACAATTAACCACTTTTAATAATTATATGTCAAGCATTGCTGCCACAAACAGCAACGGCCGCAACACTACGTGTTACGGCCGGCCGATTTGTGCAGAGCAACGGGACAATTCTCGAATTATCGACCCGGATGTCCTTCGCTCTCTGGCCAACCTCGAACCGCTAAAAACGGCAAATGGAGACTC
>JAYTZG010000076.1:0-6666 GCA_043742005.1 Minisyncoccota bacterium
CCTTAAGGTCGCCCCACTTTTTATTTTCCGTGAAATTTTTTGTGAACTTCGCGTAAATGTTTGTCGGTCACGTGGGTGTAGATTTGAGTGGTGCCGATATTGGCGTGGCCAAGGAGAGCTTGCACTGAACGGAGGTCGGCGCCGTTACTAAGCAGATCTGTAGCAAAGCTGTGACGGATAACGTGTGGAGTAACTTTGCGAGTAATGCCCGCCATCGCCGCGTAGTGCTTCAAGAGTCGCTGCACCGCTCGTGGCTGAAGGCGAGGCTCGCCGCCGTCGTTGGCTTTGCGGCCATAGCGCACAAAAAGCGCATCGTCCAAATCTTTACGATTCTTCAAATACTCCCTCAAAGTCTCTTTGGCGGTGTCAGACAGAAAAACTACCCGTACCTTGTCGCCTTTTCCACGCACCGAGAACTCGTCCCTCGTCAGGTCTACGTCATCAATCGACAATCCGCATAGTTCAGATATACGTAATCCTGTAGAAAAGAGGAGTTCAAGGATGGCCTTGTCTCGTTTACCTTCAAGGGTCTTTTGATCTGGGGCTTTCATTAGACGCTTGAGTTCGGTTGGGGAAATGAGGTCCAACGACCGTTCGGGAACTTTGGCTAGTTCAATCCGTTCTGGAGACAGAGCTTCAATGCCCCGCTTACGGAGGAACTTGAGGAATGCCCGCAGCGCAATCAGATAGTAGTTCTGCGTTCGGCGCTTCATTGGTTCCACACGGCCACCGACCTTGGTGCCAGCCTGGCGGTTGAGATGTAAACGAAACTCCCGAATCTGTTCCTCAGTGAGGTCAGACGTCTTCTTTACCTTGGCAAAGGTGAAAAAGCGCTCCAAATAGCGGTCGTAGTTCTCGACCGTCTTCACACTACGGCCTCTCTCGATTTCGAGATACTCCAGGAACTGACGTTTCAAGGCTACTAAATCTTTCATGACAACAGTATAGCAAGCGAGTAGGCTATTCTGTGAAACCTTGACAATAGCTAATAGTATGAGATTATACTAAGCAGAAATTTTATGGGAGAAAGACATGTCCCAACTAAAGCTCTTTAAAGGCCGACGTCTTGCGCGTCCCGTCGGCGTCGATTGGTTCCGGCAACTGCGCGGTGATAAACTTCTAAACCTTAGGGTTGGTAATTTTATTTGGTTTGTCCAAGGCGAATGGATCGAGTGCGCAGAAATAACCCAACCCTCCGCCCAACTGGACATACTGTCTGACCCCGCCATGCGTGGCATACAGGTGTTTTGGTCCAGCTTACACAGAATCCGAACTCCCGACCTCCTATTGGACGGTCAAAAAAGTGGTCTGTACATGATCATCGATCGTGAAGCGGCCCACGAATACTACGCCATACAAGCTGCGTCTGACGAAGCGAGTGAGGGCTTGAAATTGGTTGTAAATAACAAGGGGTAGCGTTACACGCTACCCCTTTTCTATATACTTTGACGATTGGGGAAACCCGTTCTCTAATCTTGCAATTTTTTAAATATATGCTATAGTAGTCGGACCTTCGCAGGTAATCGACCGCACCAAGTGGTAACTCTCATTATGAGTAGTATCTATACTGCAGGCTGCGTAACTAATATAAACCTATGCTATCTAAACGAATTAAAGAAAACGTATTGAAAGGAGTCCGCAAGCACGACACTGACACTGGGTCAGCGGAAGCACAAGTTGGACTCTTAACCCGTTCGATTGAAGAACTTTCTACTCACTTACGTAAGCACAAGAAAGATTTCCACTCACGACGTGGCCTACTTCAGATGGTGGCAGATCGCCGCAAGCACCTGAAATACCTAGAGAAACATGATGCCAAGGGTTACGCCGAAATTCTCAAAAAGCTCGGTCTCAAGCGTTAGAATAATTGCTCCTATCGAGGAGCAATTTTCTTTAGTACTTCTAAAAATTTTCATCTCCGGCGTTGACTGCGTCCTTCGAACGTTCACCGTATACCATACGCCTCACGTTCTCACTCCTTGTCGCCTTGGATATGAGCAATTTTAAAAGCACCCTAAGTGGAGTTTTAGACGCTACTTTAGTATAGTTAGGAAGGTTCGTACATTTTATTTAAAGAATTTTTTAATACTAGAACTTTATGGGAGTAATTAGACACCCTGAACAACGGGTCGCTATTTTAATCGACACACAAAACCTTTATCACAGCGCGAAGAATCTCTACCACTCAAAGGTAAACTTCGGCGCCGTGGTCAAGACCGCTCTCGGCAATCGAAAATTAATTCGGGCTGTTTCGTATGTGGTGAACACTGAGAGTGGAGAAGAGACAGCCTTCTTCGAAGCACTCGAAAAAGTCGGCATCGAAATCAAAACCAAAGACCTTCAGATTTTCTACGGGGGTGCCAAGAAAGCCGACTGGGACGTGGGGATGGCGGTGGACGCCATCAAGCTCGCGCACAAAGTAGACGCGATTGTGCTGGTGACCGGCGACGGTGACTTCATCCCACTGGTTGAATACGTGAAGAGTCAGGGTTGCCAAGTGGAGGCCATCACTTTCGGGCGTTCGGCTTCTGGTAAACTGCGCGAGACCGTCGATGACTTCATCGACATGGACGATAACCCCAATGCCTACCTCATAGGCTATAAACCAATGAAGAGAGGCGGCCAACAAAATCAAAAGAAGAACGCGAGAAAAGTAGTGGGTACTGATACGGACGGGATGTAGGTGGCATGTTTTATCAAACCGACAGCAGGCAGACCTAGTTTTTAAGGAGCATTAGCGACTATAAAAAACGGAAGTACTCTTGTGGTGCTTGTGCCTGCTGTCGGTTTTGTTATGCTTTGGCTATTATCAAATGAGCTTCGTACGTAAGTAGATTTCAAAGATTGAAATCTAAAACGTGCGTGGCTCTTAACAAAAATGTTATGCAAAGAAAAACGTTTGAGATGGAACTGGCAGGCAAGACCCTGACTGCCGAGTTTAATGACTTAACCGCCCACACTAATGGCTCAGTTATGCTGCGCTACGGCGAGACAGTTATTCTCGTCACTGCCGTAATGAGTGAACGGGAGTCGAGTGCTCCGTATTTCCCACTATCAGTAGAGTTCGAAGAAAAATTTTATGCCGCCGGTCAGATCCTCGGTAGTCGCTTCGCTCGTCGAGAAGGCAAGCCGAGTGACGAAGCCGTGCTTTCAGCCCGGATTGTGGACCGGACCATTCGACCACTCTTTAACCATTCTATGCGCAACGATATTCAAGTCGTCGTGACTGTACTTGCGGTTGGCGAAGATGACCCTGACGCTTTGGCAGTGATCGGTGCGTCGCTAGCATTATCAGTTTCCGATATTCCTTGGAATGGTCCAGTGGGAGCGGCGCGAATTGCGCGAGTAGCTGGGACAAACGAACTAGTGGTAAATCCTACATACACGCAGCGTCTAGAAAAGAAGCTTGATGTGGAAATGTATGCCTGTGGTAAAGACGCGACTATCAATATGATTGAAACTGGTGCTTATGAAGTGAGCGAAGGGGAGATTATGAAAATGCTCACACTGGCAACTAAACAACATGTATTGATTGAAGCCTTCCAAAAAAATATTATCACGGCTATCGGAAAGCCCAAGAAAGAAATCGTTCAACTAGAAATTCCGGAAGCACTCATACTTATATATGAAGGGGAATACGAGGCCAAGCTCCGCAGCGAGATGTTTAGTAAGCGCGCTGGCAAAGATCACATCTACGCGGTGAAGAAAGAATTCCTAGCTGCCGTCAAAGCCGCTGAGCTGTCGGAAAGCATCGCTAGTGAATACTTCGAAGACAAGATTGACCACGAATTACATAAGGGAGCTATCGAACGGAACGAACGAGCAGACGGACGAAACATGGACGAAGTCCGTGAACTCTACGCCCAAGCCGGAGGCATCTCACCGGTATTGCACGGTTCTGGTATTTTCTATCGCGGTGGTACCCACATCTTCTCCGCCCTTACCCTCGGTGGACCAGAAGCCGCTCAACTCATCGATACCATTGAAGAACAAGAAGGAAAGAAGCGTTTTATGCACCACTACAACTTCCCACCATTTTCTGTGGGAGAGACAGGGCGAGTCGGTGGTTTCAATCGCCGCATGATTGGGCATGGCGCTTTGGCAGAAAAAGCGTTGATCCCAGTTATTCCAGAACAAACTGACTTCCCATACACTATTCGTTTGGTTTCAGAAACTCTCTCTAGTAATGGTTCCAGTTCGATGGGTTCTGTTTGCGCTTCAGTACTCGCACTGATGGACGGCGGCGTCCCTATAAGACGACCAGTGGCCGGTATCGCTTCGGGCGTGATGATTGATGGTGATAAATATGTGCTACTAACTGATATTCAAGGACCGGAAGATGAATTTGGTGACATGGACTTTAAGGTGGCGGGAACAACTGAAGGAGTCACGGCTATTCAAATGGACGTAAAAGTTGGTGGTGTCTCACTGGAAATTCTCACTAGTGCCCTCGAGAAAGCTCGATTGGCCAGGCTACACATTTTAGAAACAATGACCGCTACTATTGCAGCTCCACGACCAACTATTTCTCCGCGGGCGCCGGAAATCGTAGTAGTAAAAATCCAACCTGAACAAATCGGTCTAGTGATTGGCGGGGGAGGCAAGACTATTAACGGCATCAAGGACGCTACCGGGGTGCAGGAAATCACCATTGAAGAGGACGGTACTGTATTTATAACCGGCAAAAACAACACCGCGCAGCAAGCCGCCGACCGTATCCGAAGTCTTACCAAGATTTATGCGGTTGGAGAAAAGCTTGAAGTCACCGTGACGAAAGTCACGACCTTTGGTGCCTTTGCCAAAATTGACGCTTACAATGAAGGCTTGATTCACATTTCTGAGATTGTGCCATTCCGTCTTGAGACGATGGATGGCGTACTGACAGAAGGAGATATCGTGTCAGTAGTCGTAGCCAAAGTCGAAGACGGTAAAATCGGACTCTCCATAAAACAAGCAGACCCTGATTTTGCGGAAAGAAAAGGTCTGAAACCGCTTCAGAAATAAAGTTTGTTAGGGAAAAACTCCCCCTTGGGGGAGTTTTTCGTGAGATACTAGTAGTGATGAGTGACGAACTCAAAAAAACCCTACCTCGCATCCGAACATTTGCGGCTGACTTTGAGCATGACCGACAAGAAAGTGGTGCCCCTCTTCCACCTGGTGTTACTGCGCCCCGTGCAATTGCGCCCAAACCTTCGGTCACACTAAGTGAACTAGTTGAAATTTCGGCCGCAGGTGAGACTGCCCCTATTGCTATCACTGCACGTGTTCCGGCCTTTCATGAATTTAAAAAACGATCGGTCTCTGACAATATTACAGTTACTCCACACCTACCCGAACACGCGGCGGCCGCTGTAACAAAATCAGCCCCAGAGACTCTAAAAAAGACTGTTGTGGTTAGAAGCCAAAAGCCAACATCACAGAAAAACATCTCGACTGCCGGCGCAACTATCATTACAGACAATAAACGAGCCGAGCAAAACTTTATTTCAGCCCTCATCGAGTCTGTGCAAAAATGGTTTAAGGAAATGTCGGCTTCTTCAAAACAAAAACACGCACCTAAGTACACGGTAGTTGATACGGAGAGGAGAAAGGGGGTGATCCAAAAAGCCACAACCAAAACCGGGACTATTTTTACCGCCGACAACGAAACCCTCAAAGAAGAAATCCGTAGAAGAAATCTGGAACAGCCGAAACAGGTGATTGAGCCGGACATTACCTGGTCACCTAATACCGAAGTAGGTTACTCACTTCTCACTGGTTTTTCTCAACCTGCAAACGTAGCGGTTGAATTTAAAAAGCGCGCAGCCCCTGAACCAGTAGTGGTGGCCGCACCGGTATATACTCCGCCGCCAGTGACCGAGCCGGCACCTGAGCTTGTTGAACCTACTATTCCAGAACAAATCATCACTCCCGAATTCGTACCGGAAGTTGTTGAGACTGTTGACGACACCCTAGCTACTCCGCCGACAATTCCTGAAACTGAAGAAGATTACCCTCTCACCACTCCTGAGGCACACTATCGAATAAAGAGTCTTGGTGACGTCACCAAACTAAACACTAACCTTCTTTCTCTCGGAATCGTTAGTGTCATTGCCGCCGTCATTATCGTGGTCATTGTCGGGAAGGCCCTAATCGGTATTGTCTTTGAAACTTCTCCGCAAATGAGTGTCCAACCGGCGACATCGTTAGGTGTGGGTAGTACTGTCACCGACATCGCTCTTAATATACCGACGCAAGAAGCCCTCATCATTGCACTGCAACAGATTCCGGTCACTGAGCAAGCGAAACAGGAATTTCGCATTACTGACACAGATGGGACTCCTCTTCCAAAACAAGTTTTATTGCCCCTACTTGGTCTATCCAACACAGGTAGTTTGAGCCAGACAATTGACGAAGTTCACATACTTCAAAATGGAACTACTAGAAGCATCATTTTCTCGGTCACTGATGCCACCACAGCCTTTGGCTCACTACTCGCTTGGGAAGGCTATATGGTGGACACTTTAGGACCGATTCTAAACATCACTAGACCCACCGATACTCTCGCCGTATCCGACCGTACGGTACAAAATACTGATATCCGTATCTTCACAGCGGAAGCAAATGAAGTCTTGGTATATGGATTTGTAGACGCCAACACAGTGTTAATTACCAAGGACATCCCGT
>JAYTZG010000077.1:0-6597 GCA_043742005.1 Minisyncoccota bacterium
GGCCAAACAAAGAATGCTGTAGCTGTACAAGCGCATCGTGGTCTGGATAAACTGAAAGTACTTTATGAGCAAAATTCACGCACGATACCTGAGCTTATGTAATCAATTAAAGACCGTTCGCCGACAGGCCAACGGTCTTTTGTGTGTTCTCTTGTAAGAATCAAATTACACTTGTAATGGAATTACAAGTGCTGCGGCTCCCATTGTAGAAGAAATAACATCTCTTTAATCAGTTACCTTCTAAACATAAAATACTATGAATAAAACAAATAGTTTAAACCGTTCAACTAGTATCGCTTTCGCCGGAGCAGCTTTTGCTGTAGCTTTCGCACTTATTAGTCTTCCAATGTTTGCTAGTGCTGCGACCTACGCTTACGTTGATGCGTCGGGTGAAGTAAAGCCAGTCATTGCTGATACTTGGCAACAAGCTATCGCTAAGGCTCCGAACATTCACATCCACAGTGGTGTAATGCTCCTAGACTCTCCATCAGACTTCGACATTGTTGGTAACGATGTTGCTGGCTATTAAGCCAGCTGTCCGAACCAACAAAATGAGAACGCTAAGTGGCGTTCTCATTTTGTCGTAAAGGATGCATTCTTTCATTATCAACCTAATTTAGCTAACTATGAAATTTTCTACTCTATT
The DNA here is from genome assembly GCA_043742005.1 of Minisyncoccota bacterium. Taxonomy (GTDB): domain Bacteria; phylum Patescibacteriota; class Minisyncoccia; order Phycocordibacterales; family UBA918; genus OLB19. The sequence continues at coordinate 647 of JAYTZG010000077.1, forward strand.
ACAATCAAAAAAACTATTGGTAACAGCTGTCTTTGTTGCTCTGGCGGCATTACCATCTACCACGCAGGCGGCGGATGTTGGGCCGGTCTGTATTATGTTACTCGTGACCAATGCCGGCACTGTGGTCGGCCAGGGTGACCATGACGTGATGCTGAATAAGGGAGATGATCTACGCATCTTTTGGTTTAGCGCCAATGCTACCGCGGCCGAAAATAAAAACGGCAACAGTATCCCCCTGGTCGGCCGTACAGTAAAGTCACCAACGGCAAAGACAACCTACAGTTACACTTTCAGTAAAGGTACAAGTGACGTCACTTGTTCAGTTACGGCGTATCCAACTGAAGGACATATATCGGCCAGTACTCTCTCAACGCTTTCTACTACACCAACATTATCTGGAACCGTCACTGGTACCAAGACAGTTTCGTTGGAGATTTTTAAGGACGGCACAAAAACGTCCCTGTATAAAAGTGGTGCGGTGAGTGTTGTTGATGGCGCGTGGAAACATAAAGTGACGAAGACTCTCGCCAAAGGTTCGTATGACCTGGTGTTTTCAGGGAGTGGTGAATTAAAACTGAACACTATCTCGAAGCGAACACTAACGATTGGAACCACGGCTTCGTCTGATGCGAGTGTCAGCACTATAGTAGTACAACCAATCCCGCTCCTGGTTGGGGGCGTCGCCAAAAGAAACCAGACGGTCGGGCTGTCATATCTGCAAGTCTTAAATGTTGGTCTGGAATCCGCGACGATTACCGGCATTAAGGTAAAACAAACGGGCACCGCTTCAACTGACGCAGTCCTGAGTCTCATGGCTATTGATGACACTGAGCTAGCTAGGGGCCAGGTGGGCAAGGTCGGTACTTCACCGTTTAAGTTAGGTGAAGCACTGATTCCAATTACTTTGACACTTAAGTCGAAAGAAACGCGACTGTTTACACTCAAGGCTACGTTGTCTGACGACGCTTCGGACGATGCAGGAGAGACTTTGAAACTAGTCGTCTCAGGAGTCATCAGTCGTTCATCTGTCAAAGGTACCTTCCCAATCAAGGGTGTGACTTGGACGATAGGCAGTTAAAAAGCTTGGGAATAGAATAGTTATGTAAAAGGTCCGCATGTAGTGCGGACCTTTTACATGCTACAGCGCGGGTGTTTGTCGACGGGCTTTTTGGCGGTGGCGGTAAAAAAGATACATGAGTGACATTAGGACGATTAAAATAAAACCGTTTTGTAGTAGTGATTCGACGTTGTCGGTGTCGGTCGCGAGAGTTGAGAGAAACTCAGTTCCGGTGTACCCAACATAAAGAAAGAAACCATCACGGAAAATAGTACCGAGAACGGTCGCGACCATATAAACACGAAAAGGGATTTTAAGAAGACCGCTACCAACCGACACTACGGAGCTAGGGATAATTGGAGCCGCTCTGATGAGTGTCAAAATGAGATAGTCGCGCGGCCCACCAGTGATCTTACTGCCTAGGCGTTCAATGTCGGTAGGAGTGATTTCAAAAAACTTGCCGAACTTACTCACCATTAGTCCACCGACTTTGTCGGCGAGGAAGTAGACGATAATAGCACCGATACTTTTTCCTATCGTGGCGAGGAGAATTAGGGGGAGTAGCTCGGGTACGGTGCGACCCTGAATAGCAGCCAATGAGCCGGTAGTCATAAGTACTGCGAGAGCCGGAACCGGTGCAATAACTTCTTCAATAAAGGAAGCGATAATCACAAACCACTCCAGTGGTAGTTCTTTGGCTAAGGAAAGAGTCGCCGTATCGAGTGCAGAAAACATTTGAGCCAGTATAACACGCCCCTCCATATTGGAGGGGCGTTATGTTAATGAAGGCGGATTATACTTTCAACACGCTGTGCGGTTGCCGTTTGAAGGATTGGTTCCCAGACAAGGTCTGGAAAGTCTAGTACTTCTTTGAGCGACCTAGCTGTGTCGTGGGTGCCACGAAAATCCAGCGGTCCACCCCAGAGCTCTTTTTTCGTCGGAATGCGCCCGAGGTAGTCGAAGCAATCGGCGAAGAAACGTTCCAGGTCTGTCGCATGAATCTGGCGGACTTCCCAAAGTGGGCCAGTGCCGACGATGCGTCTTTTTGGGAAGGTCACCATCAACATCCACCAAATCATGTAAGCATGTACAAGATCGTGAACTAGGGTAACCATCTCATGACTCGTCTTATGTGCCGGGAACATATCCTTGAGGGAGGCGACAAGCCAAGCCTGATCAAGGGGAGGGAGAGAGTAGCGGACGGTCGTCATGTGATACTCCTTTGTGCTTCTTTGTAAACCTTAGCAAAGAGAAACTGCTGTGGCAATCTGAAGGTGTGTATGTGAAGATTTTGTGCGTAGGTCTAACTTTTGCATTGGGGGAGTATAATTAAGAGGTATGAAAATCTTGTCTCCAACTGCGTTTAATTGGTATCAGGTGGCTGCGCTCAAGTGGGCCGTTTTGTTTATAGGAATTGCGGTTGGTTCTACGTGGCCCGACACCCTTGCTCCGTATGCAGTAAAACTTCTGTTTACCGGGCTAGTGCTTAGTTTGTATGTGGGGTTTGTCTGGTTGAACCAGCACAACTAAAAAGAGCGTTTCCTTGTATACTAGTGGTATGAACTTTGAATCGTTACGTAGTCTTAAGACACAGCCGTTTTTGTATGGTGGGGCGTTCTTGGTGGTGCTACTGGTCTTGTATCTGCTATTCCACACGCCCCCAGTCAATGCTCCTGCCCCTGGTGATGTAGCAACAACTACTACAGAACAAGCCACCACCACTGCGGTGGTGCCTGAAGGGGAGTTTCAAACTGAGACTAAGACAGTCTTAATGGCACTTGATATGAAACCTTGGAGGTGGCTGTCGGCAACTGATACTAGTGGGACGATGGTGACTCCGATAAAAGATGAAGCTTTTTCGATTAGATTTAATGCTAGCGGAGCGTTTAGTGCTGAAACAGACTGCAATAGCATCTCTGGTTCGTATGAAGCCCGTAACGGCGCGTTGTCACTTGGCTCGATTGCTAGTACGAAGATGTTTTGTGAAGACTCACAGGAAGGTGAATTCACTGAACTACTAAAAACGGTCGTGACGTATCGGTTTGTCGACAATGGTCAGCTCGTCATGACTACCAGCGAGGGGACGGAAATAAAGTTTCGTTAACTTACATGAAAAAACTATTGACGCTTGTAATGATTTCTAAGGAGGGTCGTATTCTTCTTGGAATGAAAAAACGTGGGTTTGGCGAAGGTTTATGGAATGGGTTTGGAGGAAAGGTCGATCAGGGTGAAACAGTTGAGGAGGCAGCGAGGCGAGAACTTGAAGAAGAAGCAGGGCTGACGATCGGGGAGCTTTCTCTGGCTGGTATTTTGAATTTTACATTTGCTAGTGAGCCAAAAGAACTAGAAGTCTATGTTTTTAAGGCAAATTTAGGTACTGAAGAACCGGTTGAAACTGAAGAAATGCGAGCAGCGTGGTTCTCTCACGAGGAAATACCGTTTGCTGATATGTGGGTAGATGATGTTTATTGGCTCCCGCTTCTTTTATCGGGCAGCTTATTTAAAGGACATTTTCATTTTGACGCGCCATCTACCTTGGAACACCGGGCTGAGATTCTCTCGTATGAGCTTACGGAAGTAGATAATTTGGATGAAAGTATAGCAAGAGTCCAGGCGTAGTAGATGGTGTATACTTATAGGGCAAATTTAAGTTAATTGTTTGAATGTATGTCTGAAGATGCTGTTACAGTGACTGTTCCGTCGGTTGCGTCAGAAGTAGCGACCAAAACTAGAAACGAGCAAAAGATACAAGTTAAAGACCTGCTTATTCCTGGGTCAATCGTCGTGGCCGGCTTGGCTATTGGATTGGGACTTTTTCTTGGAGGCGATTTTACTAAAGGTAATGCACCAATTGCCGTAACTGACCAAGCCGTAGAGAAGAATGTCGATACGACCAGTAAGATTGATCCGGTGACTGAGGCTGACCATGTTAGAGGAAATCTTAATGCTCCAGTTAAGTTTGTGGAATTTTCAGATTTTGAATGCCCGTTTTGTAAGCGTCAACATGAAACCCTCTTGGGAGTTATGGAAAAGCTTGGCCCAGAAAAAGTGGCTTGGGTATACCGACAGTTTCCACTTGAGCAACTCCATCCAGTGAAGGCAATGGCGGCGGCAATGGCATCAGAGTGCGTTGCTGAGCTTGGTGGAGATGGCGCTTTCTGGCTCTTCACTGATCGATACTTTGAAGAAACTCTAACCAACAACAAGACTGATGTGGAGACTCTGATTCCAAAGCTTGTCACGGAGACTGGCGTAGATAAACAAAAATTTACAGCCTGTTTTGAAGGCGAAAAGTACAAATCAAAAATTGAGGCTAGTATCGCAGATGCGGTAGAGACCGGTGGTCGCGGCACACCGTGGAGTGTCATAATTGGCCCAACAGGTAAGACCTACCCGATCAACGGTGCTCTTCCAGCGAGCGTAATTGAAAAAGCGATTGAAAAGGCGATTTCTGATGCCTAGCAACTATGCTCTTGGGTGTATTTAAAATTGTCTTCTCCAAGGCTCGCTACACTCGTTTGGCGCTATTGTCTGCGGTTGTCGTTTTTACTCTAGCGCTCTGGCTCCCGAACTTCTCGTTTGTGATGTCTTATCTCACAAGCGCAGGAAGTGTGTGGCAAAAGCTCCAGTTTATCTGGAGCTTTTACGGTTCAATTCAGACAAATTATACTTTCTATTCTGCGATAATAGCACTACTTATAGCACTACTTTCAGGCATCAACATTGCACTCTTGGCGTATTACACCAGACGGGTAAAAACTGCCACTAATGGTTTTAAAAGACTTCACGCAGGCAGTTATACCGGATTGATCATTGGATTTTTGGGAGTTGGTTGTGCCGCTTGTGGTTCGGTTACCCTGACCGCGATATTGGCTACTATTGGTGCCAGCGGATTACTCTTGGCACTACCTTTTAAGGGTACCGAACTAGGCATGATTGCACTTGGTATCTTGATTTGGTCAAACTACTTCTTGGCTAAGAAAATCATTGATCCACTTGTGTGTCGCTCTTAGCGACCGCGTCCGTAAGTGGCTTTTAGTTTCCGGACATGTTCTTCGTAGGTAGCTGAACAGTGATACTGGCGATGGTCGTCATGGAAGTAGTAGAGACAATCGGTTGACAGCGGATTGAGAGCAGCCAGGACAGCTGCGGCGGAGGGGTTTCCGATCGCACTTGGAGGTAAGCCCTTGTTGGAATAGGTGTTGTATGGAGATTTTAAGAATTTATCAGCTGGTCTGGGGACGGGCCACCAATCTTTTTCTGTCGTCTTGCTGCCTTTTACATATTGCAGTGTCGCATCAAGCTGTAGCGGCATATTAATAAAGAGACGATTCCAAATCACACCCGATATTTCGCGCATATTTTCAAAGTCGCTGGCTTCGCGCTCTAGTAGAGAAGCAATCACTACCGCATCTTGCAGTGGCACTTGTTCTTCAACTTCGGGAGTGTAGCGTGTAAGAATATCTTGATTGAATTTCTCCTGCACCATGAGCGCGACTTCGTCAGGACTGGCACCACTGTGCGCCACATATTCGCCAGGATAAAGCATCCCTTCAGATAGCGGCGCACCGCTGGCTTCCATGAGAGTAATAAATTGCGTTCTCTGCTCGTTGTTCCAACGTAATACGTCGCCAATATTTTGGGCGATTTCTTCTTTTCGTTCGCCTGGCCAAATGACAATGATGCGACTGACTGGTGAGGCAAGATTTTGATACCAGTCTTTCTTGGCAAAGAAGGCGACGATTTTACTCTTCCAACCATCTGATTCTTCGTCGTGTATAGCAATGGTGTCGTAGACGTGATTCCCAAGTGAATCAGCTTCGACAATTTTTTGAAGCTTGGGATCAACGCTGACTGGGAAAGGACTGGTGTCGATTTCTTGCACGGCTTTTTC
>JAYTZG010000078.1:0-14672 GCA_043742005.1 Minisyncoccota bacterium
TCGATTATTCTGATGGACTCGATGATCTTCCATAAGGCTTCAAGTGGGGACGCAGATCTCCTGCATACCGTAGCCGAAGCAGCCACCTCTCGTCTTCGACCAATCTTCCTGACCACTGTGACTACGGTAATCGGTATGATTCCCCTCTCTCAGATTTCTGACTTCTGGGGGCCGCTCGCTTTCTCGATTATGTTCGGACTAGCCTTTGCGATGATTCTGACACTTATTATGGTACCCGCTCTCTACTACCGAGCCGAACTTAGGAAGCAGCAGAATATATAAAAAAAGACCAGCTCCCAGTGAGCTGGTCTTTTTTGTCAACGTTATTTAACGAATTTATTTCGCTTAGCCATTTGCAGCGCCATGATGGCGTTGACTATTGAGATTGCGAGGATAAGCCAGGCAAGGTAAGCAAGAATAAACTGAGTGAGTGAAAATCCAACGATGCCAAGCGGTAATAATGCCGATAGTGTTCCGAGAGTGTACCAGTTACCTGCTTGGATAGCTGGACCGAAGTTACTAGGAATCATATGTTTTGTCATCAGTACTGCGTTAACAAAAAGTACCGTTATAGCCAATGCTTGTCCCAGATGGAATGTCGACATCGAACTAAGTCCGCCGATGCCGTATTGGCGTATAAGTAAAGTTATAGTAGTGAGCAAGATTAGTACCATAGCTACTCGCAAGACGATATAAACCACACCCATCATGCGCCGTTCGTCAGGACTAATGCCACCGTCAGCAATAGCAACGAAGAAGTTTATAATCGCCAGTGTTGATGCTCCGGTGCCGAGTGAGATAGAAAACCCCTGCAAAATCGCAATGAGTGTAAATAATGTTGTCATATTCACTAATACTACCACCACTAACCCATTGATTATTATAGGTTGTGAACTACCGCCAGAGCTTAACTTCCGCTATGCTACTACTCATGAAGCAATACAAACACTTATTTTTTGATATGGATCAGACGATAGCACCGGCCCGTCAGCCAATACTGTCAGAAATGCGCGAATATCTAGAAGCGTTACAACAAGACATCATTGTGGTAAGCGGCTCATCAATTGAACAAATGCCCAATCAAATTGGTAATCTCGTGTCGTACCGCTTAGGTCAAAACGGCAATCACGCTGTTGGCGTTGACGGTACTGAGCTTTGGTACACGCCACTTGAAGATAAACAACGAACTGAGATTCTGGATCATATCAGCGAAATCGTAGAGCTGCTTGAGCATCCCTTGAATCATGAATGGAATCCCATTGAGGATCGTGGCGCGCAAATTACTTTTAGTCCAATCGGAAATACCGCACCTGTCGAGTTCAAAAAAACATATGATCCTAATCGTGAGAAGCGGCTTTCATTGCTTGCGCAAATTCCCTTTGCGTCACAAGATCTCGTGGTAAAAATCGGTGGCTCTACCAGTCTCGACTATATTCACAAAGATCGGCACAAAGGAACAAATGTACAAAAACTTATTGACCTGATGCACTGGAACAAGGACGAATGTGTTTATTTCGGTGACGGGCTATATCCGGGTGGCAACGACGAAGCCGTGATTGGTGTCATTGAGACAATTCCGGTGGATGACCACCTAGATTGTTATACAAAACTTCGCGAGCTGCTTCTAAACTAATTTTTCATTAATAAATGACCTCACAAGGAGGTATTTATTAGTACTTATTCTGCTGCTTCCGCTTCTCTATCCTTAGCCTCTTCTAATTCCTCCTCTTTGTCTCGTCGCTCTTCGGCAGCAGCTTCTTCCTGTTCGCGGTTATATTCTCTTTCTTCTTGGTTATCCTCGCGACGTTCGTCTACTTCCCTCTGTTCTTCATCCAATTCCTGTGAATCCTCTCTAAGATCTTGATTAGTATCCATAAAAGATGTGTTTTTGAAATTCTCATAAGCAACAAAACTAGGGTCTTGCATTACCCTAGACCGTATCTAGGTTAAACTTATTACATTTTTATAAAACGTTACTGGCGATAGTTAGGTAAATACTCACGCTGGCAATATCGCACACGACAGTCGCAATCGGACCACTGGCAACCGCTGGGTCAAAACCCAGCTTTTTGAGTACCCACGGTAGAATTACAGTAAAGGTAACGCTAAACAAAGTAGTTGCCACAATAGACAAACCAAGAACGAGACTAAGTAGGTAGTCATGCAGCCAGATGTACGACAAAAGAGACATGGTTACACCCAGCAATACACTCAAGATAAGAGTCACTCCCCACTCGCGGAATAGATAGTGGCGTATGGCAAACTTTTTCTCACGTCCTAGTGCGCGTACTACCAGCATTTCCGCTTGGTTGCCGACTGCGTCGGCTAGATACACAATCGCCGGAATAAAAGCCGCGACAAACACTTGCTCCTTGATAGACGCCTCGAAGTAGTTGACGATAGCCGCACCGCCTAGCCCGCCAAAAAGTCCAATCAGTAGCCAGGGCGCTCGCGCTTTGACTTGGCCCAGTATCGGCAAGTCCGTATGACGATGGGTTGCCTTGCTTCGAATACCAGTCACTTTGTATTGGTAGTTGGTGTGTTCTTCGTTTAGTATCTGCAACACCGTATCGGCCAAGACGACTCCAACAAAACCCACATTGTCGTCCACTACCGGTACGGCTTTAATACTCTGTGCCAGTGCCAATTGGGCTATATGTGAACGGTCGGTATGAGTATGAACGTACGCCACTTTACTAACCATAAAATCACTCACCAAGGCAGTCGGCTTGGCGGAGAAAAGTTCGTGAATTGAAAAGACCCCAACCAGACTGTTGTTGTCTAGAACGTAAATGTAGTCAACAGATTCGTATGAAGCAACGTTTGTCTGAATCACAGCCAAAACACTACTTGCGGTATCAGTAGTGCGACTGGTCGGAACAGCGCGGGTAAACAATGGTGTTGTTGTGGTAGCTAACATGTTAAACGTGTTTAAAAAGTAAGCGAAGTCCGTTTCCGACCACGAGCAATGTTCCGCCTTCGTGACCAATCACACCAAGTGGAAGAGATAGGTTTCCAAAAATAGTCGCTAGCACCATAATTCCCATTATACCAACAGCAAAGTAGAGGTTTTGCTTGATAATGGCGTTGGCTTGTTTTGAAAGTTTATGCGTGTGAGATAGCTTGGTTAGGTCATCAGACAGTAAGGCTACATCAGAAGCTTCAAGAGCTACGTCACTACCACCGACTCCCATTCCGATACCAACATTGGCGGTTGCAAGCGCCGCCGCGTCGTTTACACCGTCGCCAACAAACGCAACTTTGCCTTCTGTGCGCAGCTCCTCGACCACGCGCACCTTATCTTCTGGCATCAGATCAGCTTTGATGTCTTCCGGTTTGAAACCTAGACTGGCTCCAATTGCCTGTGCCACTCTGGTATTGTCGCCAGTTAGCATCACAAAGCGTTTGATACCTTGCTTGCGTAATTCAGCCAGTGCCGCCACTGCTGATTCCCGGATAGTGTCAGCTACCGCCACAATCCCTAGTAGCTCAGATTCGCTTGCCACCATGATGGTCGTCTTGCCTTCCGTTTCCAGTTTTTGAAGGGCTTGTTCATCATCCTCGTGAAGCACAATATTTCGGTCAGTAATCAATCTACGATTTCCAACTACGTATGAGACACCAGCCAGTGTGCCGGTAATGCCTTTGCCGGGGATAGCTTGTGTTCCTAGTGCATCCTGCATGGTAACGCCCTGCTGCTTGGCATACTGGCGCACACTGGCTGCTACAGGGTGCTCCGAGTGTGCCTCTAGCGCCGCAGCGATAGTTAGAAGCTCCATGTTTGAAAGTGAAGACAGTGAGACGACATCAGTCACTGTCATTTTTCCGTTAGTCAGAGTGCCAGTCTTATCAAAAGCAATTGTTGTCACAGCACCAAATTCTTCGAGCGCGGCACCACCTTTAAAGAGTGCGCCGGTACGTGCCGCCGCGGCAATCGCTGAAAGCACTGCTGCCGGTACACTAATCACAATCGCACACGGACTCGCGACCACCAGCAAGGTAGCTGCCTTATAAAGAGCGTCATCCATAGGGAGTCCAATCAAGACAAAGACGATAAGTGCAGCGATACTTCCAAACAACACAACATAGGTGTAACGTTCACCAAACCAGTCGCTAAACTGTTCACTTGGAGACCGTTTCTCTTGCGCTTGTGTCACCAGCTCAATCATTCGCGCAATGGTTGATTGCTCAGATGTCTTCGTGACCGTGACAGTCAGTACTGCGTTTTGATTGACCGTACCCGCAAACACCGAGTCGCCAAGAGTCTTATCAACCGGAACTGATTCACCCGTCACTGTTGACTGGTCGATCGCACCCGCACCAACTGCAATGAACCCATCCACCGGCAGTCTTTCACCGGGCTTAACAATCACTTGCTGACCGATAGCTAGTTGCTCTACGAGTACTCGAGTGGTTGAACCATCAGCATTTAGAACATTTGCCTCGTCAGGACGGAGTTTCATCAGGGCTGCGACGGCGCGCTTGGTATTGCCCATGGCATAGGCTTCAAGCGTACTCGCGAGACTAAAGAGAAAGAGTAGAATCGTCCCATCGCGCGCCTCCCCCACACCAGCCGCAGCTAAGGCAGCAAAAATCATCAAGAAGTTAATATCAAGCGACTTTTCTTTAAGAGTTTGAATTGCCTCAATCGTAGCCGGCACCCCACCAGCCAAGTAGGCAATAACGAACGAGATGATTACGTAAAGCGCTGGCGCATCAGTCCACTGAAAATAAACCCCTGTCAAAAGCCCAAGCAGCGTAATTGCCGTAAGCACGGCATTTTGCCGCACCTCCTTCCGCTCCTCCTCAATCTCCGCAAATAATTTCTGAGCAATAGTAAGTTTTTGTGGCTCACTGGTTTGGCTTTTCATGTAGCAATTATACCAAAATCAAGTGATTATTTCCTTAAGCAGGTAGAGAATTGCAAAATTTTGCAATATTAGCAATGGAATGCCGAGTTGGAAGTACCATCTTTCAGTTTTATGACGGAAGGTTAACATTCCGAGGTAGACGCCGAGGCTGCCGAAGGCGGTGGCTAGGAAGAAAAGTAGTCCCTCTGGGGTGCGATCTCTGTCGCCGCTTTGCATTGATTTACGCTTGTCACTGCCCGTGATGAAAAACGCGAGGATGTTGATGGCTGCTAGGATGGCGAGGAGGATTTGTTCGGTGTACATTTAAATAAGGTAACATAATACTGAACATTCTCAATTTTAAACTGCATTTAAAAAGGGGGTTCCGTGTGTCGGAACCCCCTTTATGTGGTCGGTCGGTGATTAGACATTCCGTCGATGCGTCAGCCACTATTCGATGAAGCTAACGATACCGACCGGTCCAGCGACAAGCACGTAACTGCGCGCATTATCGGCGTCAATCACACCCCACATGGTACATAACAGAGCGAACATCGTACTGCCGATGGCGCCCGCTGCAAGTAGAAGCATGTAGTAAGATGCATTTTTCATTTCGAACACTCCATTTGAGATTACTGATATTATACATATTTATAAGTATTTGTCAATATCTACATTATGCATAGAGAAAAGCTTTTATAAACCGTTCTATTCCCGTATAATGTGCGCGCTAAGGGCTCTTAGCTCATCCGGTAGAGCGCTTCCATGGCATGGAAGAGGCGAGCGGTTCAAGTCCGCTAGAGTCCACCGCGTTAATAAAAACAGCACCTGTGTGCTGTTTTTTAGTGGTGGAAGCCGCAGGCATGTTTTCATTTTATTCCTAGAAATGAAAACAGCCGAGGCGGGGTCGAGAACACTTAGTAGATTTGGAACGTAGTGAACAAATATATTTAGTGATTCGTGACCACAAGCAAAAAGACCGACCAATATGGTCAGCCTTTTAAAATTCTAGATCAAAATGGTGCAGTGGTTGTTGCTTAGTTCTAGGGTGCCGGCGTTGAGAGAGAAGGCTTCAACGGTGCCGTCGGCTTTTTTTACTCGTACTTCCCCACCCTTGAGTGGTGAGATGATGGATTCGTGTCCAGCGAGGAGCTCCATGTCGCCCGCGGCGCCTGGTACTGCTACCGAGATAACTTCCCCGTCAAAGACTGGGCCGTCGACGCGGGTGATGATTAGTTTTAGTAGTCGTTGTTCTGCCATACTTATTCTTTGGTTTTATTATCGTCTGATCCTTTTTCACTAATGGGGTTAATTACCCCACCTGCTTCATCTGCGATACTCGCGAGAAATATTGTAGCAAACAATGCACTAACGAAGGCTGCAATTTTTCGGAGTAGATTCATACGTTATGAAGTAACCTCGTCGATACCACCTTTCATATAGAACTGCTGTTCGTTCTTATCATCGTGCTTTCCGTCTAGGATTTCTCCAAAACCACGGATGGTGTCTTCGAGCTTTACGTACTTACCTGGCGCTCCGGTGAATACTTCCGCCACTGAGAATGGCTGGGACATGTATCGCTGAATCTTACGAGCGCGGTACACAACGGTCTTGTCTTCTTCGGAAAGTTCTTCGATACCGAGGATAGCAATGATGTCTTGGAGGTCTTTGTAGCGCTGAAGTACTAGCTTCACACCCTGGGCGACGCGGTAGTGCTCCTCACCCACGATAGTTGGATCAAGTGCAGTTGAGTTACTTTCTAGGGGGTCAATCGCTGGGTAGATACCGAGAGATGCGAGTTGACGAGAAAGTACCACGGTTGAGTCGAGGTGAGAGAAAGTAGTAGCTGGAGCCGGGTCAGTAAGGTCGTCAGCTGGCACGTAGACGGCTTGTACTGAGGTAATAGAGCCTTTATTTGTCGAAGTGATGCGTTCCTGCATTTTACCCATTTCTTCCGCTAGAGTCGGTTGGTAACCTACCGCAGACGATACACGTCCAAGGAGTGAAGATACTTCCTGTCCAGCTTGAGTAAAGCGGAAGACGTTGTCCATAAAGAAAAGTACGTCCTTGCCACCAAGGTCACGGAGTGACTCGGCCATCGTAAGACCAGTGAGTCCTACGCGAGCACGAGCACCCGGCACTTCATTCATCTGACCGAACACGAGAGCGGTTTTATCAAGTACACCGGAGTCTTTCATTTCGTGGTAGAGGTCGTTTCCTTCACGTACACGTTCGCCTACTCCGGCGAACACTGAGTAGCCACCGTGGTTGGTCGCTACGTTATTGATGAGCTCTTGAATGAGAACCGTCTTTCCTACTCCAGCTCCTCCAAAGAGTCCTACCTTTCCTCCCTTGATGAAAGGTGCGAGCAAGTCTACTGACTTGATGCCGGTTTCGAAGACTTCTGTCTTGGTTGATTGATCTTTGAAAGCCGGAGCATCCTGGTGAATTCCGCGCTTTTCTACAGTTGAAATATCAGCGCCACCATCTAGAGTTTCACCAAGAACATTGAAGAGGCGTCCAAGTGCCACTTCTCCTATGGGAACAGAAATCGCTGCACCGGTGTCGGTGACAGTGAGTCCACGCTCAAGACCTTGTGTGTCTTGCATCGCGATAGCGCGCACCCTATCAAGACCGATATGTTGGGCCACTTCTAGCGTAAGGGTAGAGTCGCCGTTTTGTACCTTGAGGGCATTTAAAAGAGCGGGTACGCCACCTTCAAAGTGAACGTCAACGATTGGACCGATAATTTGGGTAATTGTTCCTGTGTTCATAGTAATGTTTTAGTAAGATTTATAACTTGGACGCTGGTGTAATACCGAGCCATGAGAGTCAAATTAATTTGGCACTCGTGGCTTAGTACTACTTGTTTTTGTACCGACGAATAATTTCTTCTATAACTTGGTAAATAATTATGGCGCCGAAAATTTCGATAATGCTTTCTTGAATATCAGAAAATTCAAACCAGTTGTTTAAAAAGCTATCGATGGCAACAATAATAAGCAAGTAAGCAAGGAGGGTGGTGAAAAAGTATTTGAAGTTAAATTTTCTTTTCATATTATTTCATTGATTCAACACCGGCGGTGATTTCCGATACTTCCGCGGTGATGGCAGCTTGGCGCTTGTTGTTGAACTTTATCGTAAGTGCCTTCACCATTTCCTTTGATTTATCGGTAGCGTTCTTCATGGCTACCATACGTGCTGAGTGCTCACTCGCCTTGCTTTCTACTAGAGCGTGATAAAACATCACTTGCACGAGTTGTGGTAAAAGCGTGTTGAGAACGTCCTCTGGAGAAGGTTCGACCTTGTACGGAGCAAAAACATCTGCTTCAAGGCGATCGCTACTGAACTTCCCTGTTTTTGGCTTGATGCCTCGCATAAGGTCGTTTACTTCGTCGGTAATCACCGGTAAGACCTGACGCACTACAGGAGTTTGTTCGAAGGTCGAAATAAAGTTTTGGTAAATTACCACTACTTTTTTGTAGCTGCCGGTAGCAAAAGCTTCAAGTACTTTTGTCGACATATCATAGACATCGTCAACAGTTACTCCGTCACTGATGTTTGTGTATGAAGCAAGAAGGGTTTTCTTTTCACGACCGGTAAATTCAACTGCTTTTCGTCCTACCGCGATAACGTCTGTGACTCCATTACTACGAAATAAAGCCTCAGCTTGCTTGAGGACTGCGCTGTTAACACTACCGGCTAAGCCTTTATCGCTGGTAACGATCACCGCGAGAACAATTCCCTCAGTTCGGGCGGTAGTAAGTGGGTGCTGCATACCGTGGTCAGCCTTGGCGAGGCGTCCAAGAATACGCAGTGCTGCGTGGACATAAGGACGACCAAGAAACGCACGCTCCTGACTCTTGCGCATCTTCACCGCCGAAACCGACTCCATCGCCTTGGTAACTTGGCCGGTTTTCTTGGTTGAAATTATTTTGTTTTTAATTTGCTTGAGCGCCATGTTGAGTTAGTTATGCGAGAGTTTGTTTGAAGTCTTCGATGGCGGTATTGATCTTGGCTACTACTTCGTCAGTCAATTCACGTCCGGTTTCGATGGTGTCGAAAATTTCTTTTCGATCACGTTCAATGAATGAAAGGAATGAATCTTCCGTCTTTCGTACATCGTTCACTGGCACCACACCGTACATACCGGCATTAGCTGCATAAATAGAGACTACTTGCTTGTAGAACGGCATTGGATTGTTTTGTGGTTGTTTGAGGAGCTCTACATAACGACGTCCCGATTCGATACGCGCCTTCGTGTCTTCATCAAGGTCTGAGGCAAATTGCATAAAGGCTTCGAGTTCACGGAATTGTGCGAGTTCAAGACGAATCTTGCCGGCTACTTTCTTCATCGCCTTAGTCTGGGCTGAAGAACCGACACGTGATACGGAAATACCGACGTTGAGCGCTGGACGAATACCCTTGTTGAAGAGGTCAGTTTCTAGGAAGATCTGACCGTCAGTGATAGAAATCACGTTGGTTGGAATGTACGCTGAAACGTCACCTTCTTGGGTTTCAATGATTGGAAGGGCTGTGATAGAACCACCACCAAGTTCCTTTGAAAGCTTGGCAGATCGTTCAAGTAGTCGTGAGTGGAGGTAGAAAATGTCTCCTGGGTAGGCTTCGCGTCCTGGTGGGCGACGAAGAAGAAGTGACATCTGTCGGTACGCGTTGGCGTGCTTACTGAGGTCGTCAAGGATGATAAGAACATCCTTACCTTGCTCCATGAAGTATTCACCAATCGCCATTCCTGCAAACGGTGCGAGGAAAAGAAGTGGTGAGGCTTCTGAAGCTGAAGTAGCCACGATGGTGGTGTACTCCATTGCTCCAGCCTCCTGAAGCTTGGCCATAATGCTGGCTGTTTTTGATCGCTTTTGTCCAATTGCGACGTAAATACAAAGTGGGCGGGTTGCTGTTGGTTCGTACTTTTGGTTGATGATGGTGTCGATAGCAATGGTCGTCTTACCTGTCTGGCGGTCACCAATGATGAGTTCGCGTTGACCACGACCAATCGGAATCATCGAATCGATGGCTTTGATACCAGTGTGAATTGGTTCGTTTACTCCTGAACGTTCCATTACTCCGTACGCCACTCGCTCAATCGGCATATCTCGCTTACCTACAATCGGTGCCTTACCATCGATAGCTTCCCCGAGCGCGTTTACCACGCGACCAGTGATGTCTTCAGAAACAGGTATTGAAAGCAGTTTCTTCGTGCGGTACACCTTCATGCCTTCAAATACCTTTGAAGCGTCTCCCAAAATCACTACCTTGACTGAGTCTTCTTCAAGGTTGAGTACAAGTCCATAGAGTGTGTCTGTTTGCGATAGCAGTGATTCCAAAGAAGCACCGTCGTCGCTTGAGAACAACACCATCTCCATCATTTGCGCAGAGCGCAAACCGTCGATTGCGGCCACACCGTCTCCCACAGTCGTCACAATGCCGATTTCCGTGGTTACAGCAGCGCTTTCTAGGGAAGCAATTTCTTTCTTAATTCGCTCAATGATTTCTGTACTCATACTTTTAATGATTTAGTTTGTAATAGACTTGTAGAGATTAGTAAGTGATTTTTTATAGCTTTGATCGTGTTCTTTGTAATCAAAGGTTGCGACAAAGCCACCGACGAGGGTTTCATCAACTGCTGGGTGTACCAAGATATCTTTCGATACTCCAAGATCCTTCAGAACGGCATCAATCTGTGACTTGAGGGTTTTTTGATCAGCTGGCGTCGCTGTTTTTACAACAACTTGATTAGCAAACTTTTCCGCCTCAAGAACGCGCACTACTTCAAGCAACACCGGAGCTAGAAGCTTAGTGTGGTTTTTCTTGATTAAAGTAGCTCGAAGACCAGCCAGTGCAGCTTCCACCGCCATACCGTCTTTAACTACTTCAAGAAATGCTTGTGAGTACTGTGTTTTCATAGATTATGAGGTCCGTTCCTTTAGAACTTTTTCGGCGGCAAGTATAGCGAGCCTAGCAATTTCCGCTTCACTCTCTTTGAGAGATGTAGCTTTCATTTCTTGCGCTCGAAGTGCTGCGTCTTTTGCTACTTGCTCAGCCTTTACTTGAGCTGCGGCGAGGATTTCATCAGCTTTTACCACAGCATGTTCCTTAGCCCTGGAAGTCATCGCTTCAGCCTCTTTGTTGGCTGCGGCAATCACGATCTTCTTTTCTTCAGTCGCTTCAGCTCTAGCCTGACCAGCTTCTTCCGCATCTTTCATTCCCTGAGCAATTTTCTCCTGGCGTTCAGCCAGTACTTTGAGCACTGGCTTGTAGAGAAAGTACGTCAAAACCGCCATCAGCAAGCCGAAGTTGACTACCTGGATGAGGATGAGACGAGCATCGATACCGAATGCATGAATGAGTTGCTCCATAGGGATGAATAAGTTAAAGGTGAGAAGTTAGTAAATGAAGTGGAATTCTTTAAAAAGTTTTGGGATGCCGGAGATACGAGGCGGTCAAGGAAATTATTGTGAGCTGTACTTAATGTACAGTGAGAAATAATTTACCGCAGACCAACGAAGTAGATTCGGCATATCCAGAGCTTTTTATGTGAACTTGATGAGGAATGCAACCACAAGAGCGAAGATACCGAGCGCTTCTACGAAGGCGATACCAAGAATCATTGAAGACTGGATCTTCCCTGCAGCTTCTGGATTACGAGCGATACCTTCAAGGGCACGTGATACTAGGATACCGATACCGATACCTGGACCAAGCACACCGATACCGGCAGCTAGAGCCATTGCTACAGCCTTCATTGCGTCAGCATTGATGACAGCAACTTCGAGGGCAATTTGTTCTGGAGACATAATAATTGTGTGTATTTAGTTTTTAATCTTTTGGACAAAGCGAGCTAACATTCCTGCGAACTCGAGTCTGGCCACAAGAATTAATGTGGTTCCTCAAGGGCTAACTTGATAAAGAACAAAGTCAAAATTGCAAACACTGCTGCCTGAATAATTCCGACGAAGATTTCGTAAGCATAAATTGGCATTGGCAGAATATACGGCACAAAGAACATTGTTACCAAGAGAAGAGTTTTTCCGGCGAAAATGTTTCCAAAGAGACGGAATGAGAACGATACTAACCGAGCGAGTTCTGAAATAAGCTCAATCAAACCAATGATAAAGCCCATGAATGAGTGAAAATTGATAAACTTTCCAGTGTATTTCCAAAATCCAATGCCAAGGACACCCGCTATTTCAATTGTGAAGAATGCCACTAATGTGAGTCCGATAGTGATATTAAGGTCAGTTGAACCTGGGTAGAGCCACGGTACAAAGTGACCATCATGATAAGAACCAATCGAACCAACTCCGGGCAATAATCCAATCCAGTTAATTCCTAGAATGAAAATGAAAATAGTCGCGATAACTGGGAAGTATTTATCGGTCGCTTTTTTATCGCCTAAAACTTCATAGATATAGTCGTATCCACCGCCAATTGCTGTTTCGGCGACACTTTGAAGCTTGTCAGGGACGAGCGAGAGATTTTTTCGAATTAGAAACGCTAATCCAACTAAAAGTACCATTACTAACCATACAGTAAGGAGTGTTGCAGTGATTGGCATATCACCAATATGACCCACAATATATGGGTTAAGGTGAACAGAAATGCCTTCCTTTGCGGCTTCGCCTTCTGTGGCTGCGTAAACTGTATTTATCAAATTCATGTACTCCCGCTTACTAAGTAGGATATGGCCCAAATCAAGCCTATCTCCTTTGTTTGCGCCGGAATAATAGCATTAAACTGCTGAAAATCAAAGCAAAATTGGGGATTAATAGACATATTAAGCTTTAATGTTAAAGTATCTTGGGAAAAGAGGTTCTTTATGAGGCTGCAGATTGGCGAATACTACTATTTCAAGCCCGCAATGACAGGTGCCGGTGTGATAAAACGTTACATGGGAAAGGATATGATTATCCGACACATGAAGTTTGAAACTGGCCTCTGTATTGACGAGGACAGATATTGCTATACGTTTGAAGCAACAATCGGCAATACAAAATATTATTTTAGAATCGGAAAGTATGGTCAAACAATCCAAACGCTCCGCAAAAAGCCGCCGCGTTCACACCAGTGAACCGGCAGTTTGTTATTAATCGGTGAACTACAGAGTTCAACAAGTATAAAGAAAAGTCCCGATCTAGGATCAGGACTTTCTTCTTCTGCTTTACTTCCCTATTTTTTCTTCGCGACTTTCTTTACAACTTTTTTCGCAGTTACTTTCTTAGCTGGAGCTTTCTTTGTTACTGCCTTTGGTATTGCTTCCTTCTTTGGAGCCGCAACTTTTTTAGCTTTCTTTATATCTGAGACTACGGTCACGACTTCACCTGATGGAATAATTGCTTTCGCAGTTTTCTTAACTGGCGAGCTTCCTTTAAGGATATAGAGGACTTCGTTAAGTTTGGCTTCAAGGGCAGCAACTTGACGCTCAAGAGCTTTAATATCTGGACTTGAGCTACGCGGTGCGGCTGGTGCGTCAAATTTTCTTTCTGGCGCACGCTGAGGTCTATCACTTCGATCAAACCTATCTCCACGTCGGTCTACACCATTGCGGTCATCTGAGCGATTCTTTCCGAAACATTCGCTACAAAGCACTGGTTTTGAGCCATCTGGGCGAAATGGAACTTCGCACGGCTTGCCACAAGTAGAACATGTTGCCTTGTGCATTTCTACCGGACGACGATCTCCGCCTCCGAATCCACCTCGGTCACCACCGCCAAATCCACCGCGATTACCGCCTCGATCTCCACCAAATGGCTTCTTATCAAAACTCTTTTTGGCTCCGTAATTTGCATCAGATTTTGGTCTTCCGCCCATAAATTCAGGTCGCTTGCGCAGACCTCCCGGCCCGCCAGATTTAAAGTTATTCATTAATTAAGATTATATCACGTTTTAAGAATATTGCAAGTTTAAAATATGAATTCTACTTATCTTTGCTTAATTCGAGAACAGTTGAAATCAAAAGCCAAATGACAAGGACTCCGATTAGTGTTACTAAAAAGGCTCCGATATGACTGCCGGTACTTGTTTGTCTAGTTAACAGTGCTAATACTGAAATGATAATGAGAGTCACCCCCGGACCAGGCATCTGCCTATTGAGTGGCATTATCCACTCCTGAATTACATGTCTGCTGCTTCGCCGGCGTGCTTTGTCGTGACTAAATAACGCTACCTTTGCCTGTGCTTCGCAATTAGCACATAACCATGGGAAAAGTACGCTGTCTGCACTAGCAACGGTTTCAATGCCGCACGAAAGGCATAAACCAAGATCTTTGATTTGCTTGGTGCAATTTTCACAGAAATTATTCTCTGTATCTGCGTCAATTTTTACTTTGTAGTTTTTGCAACTGATATTGTTGCAACTAAAGTCCCTTTTCCAGGTCATACCTGTACAAATTAAGATATAAAGTCCGGCGGCCTCTTTATTCGTTTGTCATCTATAGTCTACCTTGCTCGTCATCGTTTGCAATAGATAGCCTATGCAAAAGACCAGGGGCTAACCTGGTCTTATATTTAGTATCCTTGTAATTTAATTACGATTCAATATTGCTAGTTCTTATTGGAATGTCATTCTTTTCACAATCGCTCCAGTTTCCGTCATGTCGGCTTGGATTAGTACCTTTGTTACCTCTTCGAGCTTTGATGGATCGCAAGCGCTTTCGCTACCGTCAGTGCCAATACAAACACTCTCCGCAGTGAAGGCTAGAGGCACTACATAGCCCGGCTGGGTCTCTTGTTCGTACACCAGATGCCAACTATCTTTACTGTAAGGTGGTTTAATACTTTCTTTTACTAGGAAACCAGTCTTTT
>JAYTZG010000079.1:0-6521 GCA_043742005.1 Minisyncoccota bacterium
GGCAACCGCATTCGAGTTTTGATATCCGTCAGATGATGGACGAGCGTAAGATTCTCATCATGAACCTCTCGAAAGGTCTCATTGGAGAGACCAACGCCAACCTGCTTGGTTCGATGCTCACGACGCGTATATATTTGGCTGCCATGAGTCGCGCTAACTTACCAGTGGATGTCATGAAGAAGATGCCAAACTTCTATTTCTATGTGGATGAATTCCAATCATTTGCGAACGCCACTTTTGCAAACATTCTGTCCGAGGCGCGAAAGTACCACCTCAACCTAATTATCGCCCACCAGTACATTGCCCAGATGGAGGAGGAGGTGCGCGATGCGGTGTTTGGAAACGTTGGAACGACAGTGACGTTTCGCGTGGGTCCGTTTGACGCAGAAGTGCTCGAGACAGTATTTACTCCAACTTTCCTCGCAGCCGATTTGGTGAATCTAGGCTTTGCACAAATCTACCTCACTCTGATGATTGATGGGGTAGGTTCGCAACCGTTCTCAGCAGCGACATTGCCACCTATAACTCAACCTCCTGTATCGTTTAAAGGAATGGCGATTGATTCTAGTCGAGCTTTGTATGCCAATAAGCGTGAGGATGTAGAACAGCTCGTTGCAGATTTACATACTCCAGAACCGGCTGCACCAAAGGAACCGAGTCAAAGAAAGGATGCTTTTAAAAAACCAGCTTCAGGTGGCAGCATGGCCTCGCGCAACGATAAACCATTTGTGAAGCGCGACGAGAGTTCTGCCAGTGATGTCCGTCGCCCAGCTCCACCAGTACAGAAAACTCCAGATGATCTGCGAGCAATCTTGGGTCGGATGAGTCAAGATCAGGTGGCTCCAGACAAGGGCACCTTGACGCCCATTTCCGTGCAGCCGCCAGTTACCGAAGTAAAAATTACTACTTCAGAATCAGTCGAGCGAACCACTACCTCGACAGTCGATGTAACGGTAAGTAAGTCACCAGTGGTTGAAAAGAAGGAGGTACCACAACCAGCGCATAAGAATAAGCAAAGAGAGGGATATAAACAGACCCCCCGTAACGAACACTCTAAGTCTAGTCGTCGTCACGAGATAAAAAAGAGCGATACCCGGACAGTTTTTCTAAAACCAGTTGAACTTAGGGAACTACCGAAAGTAGATGTCAAAGCCGATCTTAAAAGTGCTCTGGCGTCAGTGTTACAGAGTGCTACTCCAGTATCCGCTCCACCAGCACCAGCGCCCGCCCCGAAACCAGAAACTATGCACAAAGAGACACCGCAACCACCGGTGCAACCAACTATCGGATCTGCACGTCGGGCGACACCACAGTTTGGTCAAAGTGATACCAATACACTTGACCCAAACGTCATTCGTCGTATGCTGCGCGATGAAAAACAAGATCGTTCACCCTTTGCTTAGATATGGATTTGTTTTTTACCAGCGGAGTAGTGTGGGCGGCAAAATCTGCCTCTTCAACCGCTAGCACCTGGTCGACCGCCTGGCCGTATGTGGCTGTTTCGGTACTCGTTACTTTGAGCCTCATCGGAACCGCCTTCAAAATCCTGCGTAACCAAAAAGACTGATTTCTGGTACTATTTGGTACATTATGGAAAAGAAACTAGTGGTGGTGACTGGTGGAGCCGGCTTTGTGGGCTCTCACCTGTGTGAACGTCTGGTAGCGGAAGGTTACCGTGTTATTTCGCTGGACAACTACTTTACGGGTACGCCCAACAATCATGTTGAAGGAGTGGCCTACCGTACCGGTCACACCAAAGATATTGATGCGCTTATTCCCGAAACACCAGACTTGGTATTTCACCTGGGTGAGTACGCTCGAACGGAAAAGAGTTTTGAGGATATTGAACTGGTCTGGGATTTAAACAAGACGGGAACTTTTGCGGTGCTTGAGTTTTGTCGCCGCCGAAATTGTAAAATTTTGTACGCTGGTTCTTCTACTAAATTTGCTGATGATGGCGAGGGTCGAGACCAAAGTCCTTACGCCTGGACTAAGGCGTCAAATACTGAACTAGTAAAGAATTACGCGCAGTGGTTTGGAGTGCCGTATGTTATTACTTATTTTTATAATGTTTACGGACCACGAGAAATGTCCGGCCCGTACGGAACGCTCATCCGTATCTTTACCGAACTCTATCGTCAGGGGTTGCCGCTGACCGTGACTGCGCCCGGTACTCAAACGCGAAACTTTACGCATGTGTATGACATTGTTGATGGACTTATCTTGGCAGCCAAGGAAGGTAATGGAGACAACTACGGTATTGGCGCCGACGTAGCCTACTCAGTGCTTCAAGTAGCGGAATTGTTTGGCGGCGAGATCGTGATGATGCCCGAGCGAAAAGGAAATCGCCTCACTTCAGGTGTCGATAACGCAAAACTCAAAGCGCTCGGGTGGAACCCAAAACGTACACTTCCAGCCTGGATAGAGCAAGTGCAAGTCGAGATTGGGTCGGTCCAAAAAGCCGGGAAGCGAGTACTGGTATTTTCTACCACCTACTTCCCTCATGCGGGTCGTGCCGAGGAAGCACTCTTTGACGTGATGAAAGTACTCCCCAAGGTACAATTTGACGTTGTCACCACAAAATTTTCTGTCACCGATATGAGTGCGGAGTACGCGCTTCCAAATGTCACTGTGCATCGACTCGGTAGAGGTCGTGCCTCTGACAAGTTTTTGCTCCCACTACTTGGCGCAAGGCTGGCATCAAGGTTGAAAAAAGAGCATGCCTACATGTTTCAGTGGTCACTGTTTGCAAGTTATGCGGCACTGGCGGCTATGCTTACTCGTGGTGTACGTTTGCCACACCTCATCACTCTCGCCGACCAACGTCTGGGAAGAATTCCTTGGTATGTGCGTTTCTTGTTTACGCGGGTACTTGATTCGGCTGATCAGATTTATGCACTTGATACGTATGAAGCGCAGGCAGCAGTCTCACTTGGTAAGCGCACTACGCTAGTTCGTTCGATAGGCGAGGGCGATGCATTCGCGAATCAAATCCGGGTGGCATATACAACTTTTCTTCGAGGTCGACTTGATGAACATAAACAGTAACTATGAAAAAGAAAATCCTTATTTTTTCACTCGCGTACTACCCAAAACACATCGGGGGGGCAGAAGTGGCGATAAAAGAAATTACTGACCGCATCTCCACTGAGAACTATGAATTTCATGTGCTTTGTAATCGATTTGATTCGACTTTACCTAAAGAAGAAAAGATTGGAAATGTGCATGTACACCGGATTGGTCTCACAACTAAGAATCCTTCCATGGCAGATTTGCGTAAACTTCCACTTCATCTAAACAAAGTGTTGTATCAGTGGTCAGCCTTTTGGGAGGCTAAAAAACTTCATAAACAATATAAGTTTGATGGTGTCTGGGCGATGATGGCTCATTCTACCGGTGTACCCGCCGGAAAGTTCAAAAAAGCTTTTCTTGATGTGAAGTACGTGTTAACACTCCAAGAAGGCGATCCGCTAGAGTACATCGAAAAGAAGATGCGTATCTTCGGCCGAGCTTTTGATGAGGCGTTTTTACGCGCTGATGCCATTCAGGTAATTTCGACATTTTTGGGAAGGTGGGCTAAACGAAAAGGTTTTTTGGGTGAACCTATTTTAGTTCCCAATGCAGTAAATACGTCACACTTTACTCAGAC
This sequence comes from Minisyncoccota bacterium, assembly GCA_043742005.1. Lineage (GTDB taxonomy): Bacteria > Patescibacteriota > Minisyncoccia > Phycocordibacterales > UBA918 > OLB19. Next base: position 3,650 of record JAYTZG010000079.1, read on the forward strand.
ATATGGGGTGGACGAGTTGCGACAAGTTCGTCAGGATTTAGGTCTCAATGCTTCTGATGTGGCACTTGTGACTACTTCAAGACTTGTTCATAAGAATGCTGTTGATGACGTGGTTCACGCGCTCGTACTATTACCGGCACAAGTAAAGTTCATTGTGTTTGGTGCTGGCCCTGATGAAGTAATGCTGAATAATCTCATAAGTGAATTGGGCGTTGGCGATCGCGTGCAATTACGGGGACAGATTGGTCATGCAGAAATGCCGAAATATTTAAAAGCTTGCGATATCTTTATTAGACCATCACGATCTGAGGGGATGGGAAATTCATTTGTTGAAGCGATGGCAGCTGAGCTACCGGTAATAGCAACCCAGGAGGGTGGTATTGCTGACTTCCTCTTTGATGCCAAGCGTAATCCCGAAGAGAGTACCACTGGCTGGGCGGTTGATGCCAATAACCCTGAGCAGATCAAAAATGCGGTGTTAGATATTCTTGCAGACGCAGACTGCACTCACGACGTAGTCGCGCGCGCTAAAGCAATGGCAATAGAGAAGTATGATTGGAATCTCATTGCAGCGCGTATGGAAAGTGAAGTATTTGACCCCTTGTTTAAGGATTCGTAAAGTGCCGTCCCCGGACTATTTTTCGTTATAGTAGGCACTATGGCAGACAAGAATATTGCGGTTATTGGCGGCGGGACAGGGACACACACGATTTTACGCGGACTGAAGCGGTATCAAAAACGGGTCAATCTGGCGGCGATTGTGACGATGGCGGATTCTGGAGGTTCAACTGGTCGCTTGCGCGACGAGTTTGGCTTCTTGCCGGTGGGCGACGTGCGGATGGCGCTCGCTGCGCTCGCGAGCGACATCGATGCCCAAGAAGAACTCCTGCGCGAACTTTTCCTCTATCGCTTCAATCGTGGTAATGGTTTATCAGGTCACAACTTCGGCAACCTCCTTTTGGTCGCGCTCACCGATATTCTTGGTTCAGAAGAAAAGGCGATTGAAGCCGCTGCGCGGGTGCTGCGAGTACAGGGAAGTGTGGTACCGGTGACTACTGAGAAAGTTAACTTGGTCGCGACATATCAAGACGGAGTAACACTGGTCGGCGAACATATTATCGATGAGCCAGCGGCCGACCGTCTCGCCACCAAAATCACCCAGCTCTCCATCACTCCGTCAGCCACCATTAGTTCGAGAGCCGAAGAAGTATTGTTGGCAGCTGACATGATTGTGTTGGGGCCGGGCGATCTCTATACGAGCGTCATTGCCAATTGTGTAGTGGACGGCGTACCTGATGCCATCCTTCATTCCACTGCCAAGGTAGTGTATGTCTGTAACCTCATGACCAAAGCCGGCCAAACTACCGGCATGGGCGTTGCCGAGCATGTCAGTGAAATTACCAAGTACATCAAACGCACGCCTGACTGCGTGATAGTAAATACCACTGCGCTGCCAGCTGACTTGCTCGAACGTTATGCAGCTGATCATGAGTATCCGGTGGCTTTCAACTACGAGGGTGAAGATTGTCGAATCATACCAGCCGACCTGCTGGCGGGGGAGGTGGTAGAAACAGCTAGTGGTGACGTCTTAAAACGCAGCCTGATTCGACATGATTCGCGTAAGTTGGCCAGGAAGATAATGGATCTAATATAACCTACACAAATGGCACACTTCTTCGTTGTACTACACAAAATACTCCTCAATGTACGCTTGTACACCTCGTCGTATTTTTCTTGTACGCCTCAAATTGCACTCATTTGTCTAGGTTCTATCTAAGTGAGTCGATGGTATTATGGATACATCTATGAAAGTTTTGATTGCGACTGGTTTATATCCACCCGAAATCGGCGGTCCGGCGACATATGCTTTACTGCTTGAGGATGAACTACCTAAAAAGGGGGCGGCGGTTTCCATCGTGCCCTTCGGTTGGGTACGCCACTACCCGAAAATCATCCGTCACATCGTGTATGCGTATAAACTCTGGCAGGAGAGTAAAGATGCTGACATTATCTATGCACTCGATCCAATTAGTGTCGGCATCCCCGCACTTTTTATCGCCAAACTCCGCCGAAAAAAGTTCATCATTCGTCTTGGGGGAGACTATGCCTGGGAACAGGGACGCGGTCGGTTTGGTCTGACCGAAACATTGGACGAATATTTAACTGGTGACACCAGAAGGCCGCTCATGGTTAAGGTCCTGGCGGCATTGCAGTCATATGTGACCAAGCGCGCCACTAAAGTCATAGCACCAAGTGATTATCTAAAGAGTGTGATTATAAAGTGGGGAGTGATGCCAGCTAATATTGTTGTCATCTACAGCGCTCTTTACCCGCTCTCAGTCGAAGGCACAAAAGAGGAACTCCACGACCAACTTTCGTTTACCCATCCTACGATTGTTTCAGCCGGCCGCTTGGTGCCGTGGAAAGGCTTTGTAGTGCTGATAGAAGTAGTGGCCAGGCTCAAAGAGAAATATCCAGATATTACCTTGGTGATTGCTGGTGATGGTGAAGAGCACGATACTCTGATAGCCAAAGCTGAGGCAGAAGATGTCGCCACCAATTTACGACTAGTGGGACGCATCTCCAAGGATGCTCTAGGGGCCAGTATCAAAGGCGCTGACGTGTTCGTACTCAACACCGCCTACGAAGGTCTGTCGCATCAACTCATCGAAGTGATGGACCTTGGCACCCCGATTGTGACCACAACCGCTGGCGGCAACCCAGAACTCATAACCAACGACGTGAGCGGTATATTAGTACCATTTAACGACGTACAGGCGCTGCAAGCGGCGATTATACGTATCCTAGAACATCCCGAAACCAGCTCTCGCATGGTGCAGTCCGCCCGCGCCCGCTCCCGCGAATTCTCCCA
>JAYTZG010000080.1:0-6420 GCA_043742005.1 Minisyncoccota bacterium
TACCCTTGAATTATACCTTTTTTGCTTGGTATTTATGGCTATATTTCACTGTTTAAGTGGGTATAACTTTTGGGAAATATGGGTATTTTGGGGGAGAAATATATAAAAAAATCAAATTTAATAAAGAGAAAACCTGCGACATGGGAGGTTCTTTTTCTTTTGAAATCAAGCAAGAAACTATTTTAATTTCCAACGCTTTTTTTTATAATTTCGGCTAGTTCATAGGGGTCTGTTGAAAATTTTACTAGATAATCACCGGCTCCATTAGTGAGACTATTTTTAATGTCATCTTGTCTACGAAATCTTAAATCTCGGGTACTGGTTCGGGAACAGGTGTCGGTTCTGGTATCGGCTCTGGATCTGGGGTTGGAGTCGGTTCGGGCTCTGGGTTGGGAGTTGGCCCTGGATCAGCCGGTGGTTCCTCGACTGGTGGTTCTTCCTCAGGTGGAGGAGGGCCTCCTCCCCCGTCTTGATTTTCACCGCCTATTGGCGGAATAATTACTTCCTCACCATTATCTGTAACAACTTGTATGGTCTTGTTTTCTTCAGCGATTCTTTTCTGATCAGCTTCGTAGGCGGCTTTTTCGGCGGCGGTAAGCGGTACACTTTTAGGTAGCGGAATGACAGGATCATACCCTGGGAAAATCTCTTGTTCTGAATCTAAGAATCTACCGACCAATCCGCTGTACTCTGTTGCGACAACTTTTGGTGTAAGTCCGGCCAATCGAGATTCTTCTTGGGTCCTTTTCAGCCGTGTCACTTCGTAGGCGTGGACCTCAGACAGTTCCTCACTCGCATACAAGCCAAGATCACGGTTTTGAACAATTTCTTTTAAAACCTCCAAGGTCCTTGTTACCGTGACCGGCTGCCATACTCCGTCTTTAACGCCGATGGTACTCATCTGATACTCGACGAAATATGTTTGCTCACTCTCTGTTACTGAACCAACGACTATTTCGACAGTTGCGTCTGATATCGTTGTATTAAGTAAATATGAGTTATCAATAGATTTGATGGTTGATTGTGAACTCACCACGGTACTGCGAGCCTCTGGTGAGGCGGCGAATGTCGCGCCCGCACCGAGAAAGAGTACGCCGAAGATGAGTGGAACGGTGTTGTTGTAGATGAGGAAATGAGCGAAGTGTTTCATATATATGTATCAAATTATAACAAACTAAAATGGAAACCATTGACCCATGGAGAAGCTCGCAACGGTATAGGTAACCTCGAGTTTTGGGTCTTGAGAGGTGCCTGCTTCTTCTGCGGCGGAATAGGTTACTGAATTTTGTGTGTCGTCTGCAGGCTGTACGTTGTTGATGTCTTCTCCCATTATAAGACCAAATTTCGTTACCCCCGTCTTCGAAATATTTACTAGTCCAGTTGAATTTAGTGAGAAGTTGTTATATGCAGTGGTAGTCAGAACTGAAAGGTCTACAGCGCTCGCCTGAAGAGTCGTCCCGACGTTCCCCCAATCTCCTGTAGCTAAAGCGGTATTAGAAGCCGGTGTCGTAGTGACTATATTTAATGTGTCGTTGCCACTATTATTGGTATTATTAATTACAGTAATATAAACCGATAAAGTTGCAGAAGATATAGTAGCGTTGACGGTCAAGCTGGAGGTGTCATAGAGCAAAAAGCTTCTATTTATCTGGCCGATGTAGTTACCTGTTCTGGGCACGATAGTAATCCGAGTATGTATTGAATTTGTGACTGCGGCGTCGAAAACGCTCGGACTAGCGCCTGAGCGAGCATTATTCCACGCGTCAGAAGAGAGAGCGTTTCCCGTACTTAGCGACTGTAGGTGCCCATCCACACTAGTTGTCTCCACATCAGCGTTGGGGTAAAAGGTGGAGACTGCAGCAAATACTGGCTTGATACCTAGAAGCCTGTGCATGCTTCGCTCAACTAATTCTCGTTTTTTGATATGAGGGATTGCGCCCGACATAGAAAATACTTCTTGGGTGGTGGTGGCATATTCAATTTGCTTCCAGACTCCATTGTCCTCAAAAAACTGCGGGTCGGTAGTGAAAGTTGTTCTTAGCTTCTCAAGTGTCTTACCCGCCTCATCCTTAAAAGTCTCTAGCACGACAGTCTGTGAAGTTGGAGTTCTTCTTGCGACATCCTCATCAAGGATTGGGGAAACCTCACCTGCAAGATACGCGTACTTGATTTCGTTTCTTCCTTTACCATTTTTGTAAGCTTCACTGTACAGTATTTCTTCTGGCGGGACCTTAAGTTGTAGCTCAAACGGTACTTCGTTTTTGTATTGCGAAGCTTGAAATTCTTCATAGAACCAAATCCCACCCAAAACAAAAATACTAGCGCTAAGTAAAGCGGCTATAATTTTCGAAGTAAATTTAATTCGTGTGGAAACCATATTACAAATCTAAATAGTGCTGACTGTCTTTTCCAAACTTACAATCATCGAAGTACACCTTCGCCAAGCGTTTGTGGTCTACGCTATTAATAGAAAGGCTTTCGGTAAATGGCACGTACGTATTGTAAGGTAAAATCGAGTCTGAGGCGATAAAAATATTATCGTGTACTTGATACACGTGAGTAAACACTCGATGCAGTGTGTTGTAAATAATGTCACTGTATTCTTCGTTCTTGCAGCGGTTGACCCAGAGGCCAAATACTCCACCATCCACTAGCGACTTTTCTATCTCCTCAAACGCTTCGACTGTATATAGATCGGAAGCGTGTATCACAGCCGGCTCCTCAATATCAATTACAATTGCGTCGTATTTGGTGTTGTCGTGACGTAAATAATTTAGTCCTTCGTCGTTAATTAAATTAATATTCGGGTCTTCAAGTAAGGTACTTTGAAGTCTATTTACCTCAACCACCACCGGATTTATTTCCACGATATCGACCGGTGCCGTGGTTTTAGTCAGAATTGCTGAGAGGGTCAGGCCACAACCAAGGCCGATGTTTAATATCCGAGCATCAGGCACAGCGATATTTTCAAATACGTAATCCACAATCTTTCTTTCACTGGCGTCACCCGGGTAAGCCCAGGAACATTGGTCACGACCATCAATGTAGAGCGTCTTGTTTTCCAGGATAATTTCGCCGTAAGGAGATGGTTTGTTGAAGTAAATATTTTGCTCAGACACTGTTTCAGTCACGTCGGTTTGTGAAATGAAGATGTACCCCAGGGTCGTCAATAATACAACCATGAACTTTCCTTGCTTATCCAGCACAAGAAATGCGGCAAGAAAACTCATACCCACAGCAACGTACACTGTGAATGTGTTGCCTAGAGTCGGAATGAGATAAAAACCAGCCAAGAGTGAGCCGGCGGCAGCGCCTACGAGATCGATAAAATATATAAGACCGTTTTTAGTATCGTCTCCAACTAAGGTCAAAGTAAGTGGAAAAATGACTCCTAAGGCGATGGTGGGAATAAGCAGTAGTAGTACACTTACTACAAAAAGCCCAAAAGTATGGATGTCTTGCACAATATCAGCGATATGAGTGAACACAAAGAAACCGTACACGCCGATGAGGAGTTGGGACAATCCAAAGAGTTGTCTCTGGCACGTGATTTTACTTTGAAATTTGTAGTACAAAAACGAACCAATAGCCAAACCGAGCAAGAAGGTACTAAGTACCGTCGACACTGAATAAGTGCTTTCAGAGAAAAAGTAGAATAGTATTTTTGAAGCAACCACTTCATACATAAGAGCCGTGGCAGCCGAGAGGGCGAGGGCGATATAGAGTGTCAGATTTTTGGTATACATATATCTGTTAGAAGTTTTGATTGAATGAACCGAGTGTACCGGCAGTAGTCTGAATAAACGAGTATACGTCACACTTGTTTAGTGTGGATGTCTGGGTTGGGGTAGTACCACCTGACCATTTGATGGTAGGGCTAAAGGTGAAAGTTCGACCGCCTGTAGCATCCTGACACACGACCAGTCGCAATGTCTGTCCGGTGGTGTTGTTACTAAATGCTGTAATAACACTGTTAGAAGTTAGGCTGAGGTACTGCTGGTTGCTATCGTCCCAGTTAAGCGTAATGGTTGCGCCCGCGGTTACGGTTCCTTCTTCCGAAGTAATCGCGCGTTCTGCAGTAATAGTACCGTCACCATTTGCGGTACTGGCACACGCTCCACCAGAACAGACCGAGAATTGGTCTTGCAAGGCACCTACATTACCAAGAGAGTCGACGGAAATACCTTCGTCTCCCCCATCGCCACTCAAGTAATTGGACCCAAGGAGAATGTTGGCAGCAGTGCCAGAGAGGGTGAAGTTTCCTGATGCAGTAATAGCTGCCCCGCTAACCGTACCGGTAAAGGTTGGTGACGCGCTAAACACAACTGACCCAGCAGTACCTGTCTCATCGCCAAGAATGGCCGCAAGTTCGGCTGATGTGTCAATTTCGGTTGAAAGGATAGTGGCGGTGTCGAGGTAGGTACTTGAAATAGCTGAGGCGGTCCAACTACCAGTGGTGATTGCCCCAGTGTTCGCAGTAATGACGAGGCCGTTAAATCCAGTGGCTCCAGTAATCGCTCCGGCGCCGGTGATGTCGAGAGTGGCAGTATCAAGAATCGTGTCCCAACCAGAGCCAATAGATAGCGCCGTCTCAGTTCCGGCTCCAGCAGTGATGGCACCAACATTAACTCCAAAAAGCGATCCAGCTCCTACCCCTGAGGCAGTAACGAGAAGGCCGCCCTGAGTACCGCCAGTGTTATTGGAGCCAGTGACGATTTCCGTACCGTATGAAGAAACAGTACCAGTAGTCTGGGTTATGTTGGAGTTGGTTATGTATGTTCCTCGAAAAGTATTGACGCCGGCGCTGAGGGTTTGAGCGATGGCCGAACCTGTAACTGAGAGCCCGCGGTAGTTGTATGTTGAACCGTTGGTGTTGGTGACGGTCGGAGTGGTGACATCATAACCGGTTACACTTTGACCAGTGGCGGTGAAGCTGCTGTTGAGATTGGCGCTAAAGCCCGTGTATGCGCCAGTAAGTGTTGTCGCTCCACCAGCTCCAACAGAGACCACTGTACCAGTGGTGAAGGTGGTAAGTGGCGCAATAGTTGTGGCTCCTGTACCAAACACATCAAACGGCGCGGTGTTTATGATACTGTCCCAACCAGTACCTATAGTGATAGCATTTTCGGTACCAGCGGCGCCTGTGATGGTACCGATACTAAGACCAGTTACACTACCTGCACCAACACCTTGGGCACCAATCGCAATACCGTATTGGGAACCAGCAGTAGTAACGGTACCGGTGTTTATGTTAAGGCCATAAGCTGAAATACTACCTGTGGTTTGAGTAATGTTTGGGGTTAAGATATTTGAGGCTATCCAGGTGTTGGTACCAGCACCGGTGTTTTGGACTAGGGTAGCGCCAAAGGTACCGATAACCTGACCAATATATGAGTATCCACCCGCACCAGTGTTAGTGACATTAGGAAGAGTGATTACTGAGCCTGTCACGTCAAAGCCAGTGGCAGTGTAGTTGGTGCGAAGATCGAGATTCATACCGGTTAACGCTCCAGAAAGAGTGGTCGCACCACCGGCTACGAGAGAAATGGCGGTACCGGCGGTGAAGGTAGTAGCTGGAGCAATGCTTGTAGCGCCAGTACCAGCAACTGTAAAGAGGCTGGTGCCACCTGAGTTTTGCAGTTCAAGCAAGCTGTCGCTTTGAGAAGTAGCACCCCTTATAATCATTCCCTTTCTTGCGGCATCTCCATTTACCGAAATAAACTGGGCATCAGCTGCTGAACTAATATAAGGGAAGTTGATTCCGGTAACATTAGAACCATCTCCGGCAATTGAAAATGCTCGTAAATCAGGGTTAGATTGCGGTCCGACAGCAAATCTATAGGCACCAGCACTGCCTGACCCTCCACCATAACGTTCATTACTCATAAAAAATGATTCACTCACTGAGGCTGAACCATTCCAATATGCCGAATTGAAATTCATATACGGACTACCTGCCGAGACAACTGCCGTGGCTGGTATTGAAGCTAATCCGAAATCACCTAAGTTATCAAAATATGCTTTTGCAACATTGTTTGAATCAAGCATGTTGAAGAATGCCCCACTTTGAGAAGCGGCAGCTTTAATTTGCAGCCCGGTATATGAAGCGTTACTAATAACCATATCAAGCTGTGCAGCAGGACTTGCTTTGTTTAATCCGACCCTTCCAAGATAATCCATTACAAGAAGGCTACTTCCACTTGTTGATTTAACATCAAGTAATTGGGATGTTGTAGTTCCTTGGATTCCAAGCATTGCTGATGCGGTTGTTGTACCGATAGAAACATATGCTCCAGATAACTGCATAGAGTTATAATACGTTTCAGATCCGTAGTTCGCTCCCCCACTTGAACCGTATTGGAAGCGGAGTACACCACCAACACTTGTTGGTTGAAAGAGTCTCACTGCACCACCATTCGC
>JAYTZG010000081.1:0-14437 GCA_043742005.1 Minisyncoccota bacterium
TCGAAGACGAGAGGTGGCTGCTTCGGCTACGGTATGCAGGAGATCTGCGTCCCCACTTGAAGCCTTATGGAAGATCATCGAGTCCATCAGAATAATCGAGTGGTTGATGATCACACCAGACAGCGCGATGACTCCCAACATCGAAGTGAAAGACAGCGAAAGTCCAGCTAGAGTCAGTCCAGTCAGAACGCCAATGAGTGAGTACGGTACCGCCAAGAGTAGGTAGAATGAATAGCGTACGGAATTAAAGGCAAGTACTAGAATTGCCAACATCAGGATGATACCAGCGACGATAGCCAGCGCCATCTCAGTAAATGAGCGGTTGATGTCTTCGGTTTCGCCACCGTAGGTCGCAGTAACTGAGCTTGGAAGATCTAGTTCGGTTTCGCGGGCTTTAAAGGCATTGACCACTTCCACAGCGGTTACTCCATCTTTGGTGTAAGCAGAGACGCTTTCTACTCGCATGCCGTCTTCGTGTGTAATAGCAGCACTAGCCGGAGCCAGCGTCGGTGTAATGACGGAGCCAAGCAATACTGGTGTGCCATCCCTACTCGCTATTGTGAGGTTACTGAGAGTATCGTAACTAACATTTGGTGTGGCTGCGGGGTCTGTTGCGACTCCGTCAACTTTTATTTTCACCACCACGTCAATATCATCAGAATTTTCGGTGTAGGTGGTGGCGGTTGTGCCATACACAGCGCTACGAAGTGTCTGAGCGATAGCTGCCGTTGAAACGCCCGCGGCACTGGCTTTAGCTTGGTCAATAGTAAACACATACTCAATAGCATTCGTATCAGTGCTCACAGTAACATCACGAGTGCCCTCAACTGAGTTTAGGATTCTTTCTGAGCGCTCGACAATCGCCGCGAGTTCTTCAAGATCATCGCCTTTAAACTTAATCACTACCGGTGCGCCACTTGGTGGACCGTTTTGTTGCTCTTGAATGGTTATTTTACCCCCGTCTACTACTGATAGTGATTCGCGGAGTCCGCTTGAGAGTTCAATACTCGACTTTTCGCGATCGGCCTTTAGCTCGATGGTCACATTGGCATATCGTCCACCGCTGTCAGAACTGCCAGTGAAAAACGAGCCAGAACCAGCCGTTGAAGAAAATGATTTGATGTAGTCTTGTTCGTAGAGAATCTCTTCTACTTCTCGGAGTACAAGGTCAGTTTGACCAACTGGTGTCCCTTGTTTGGTTTCCACACTGACATACATATAATCTACGTCTTCGGGTGGGAAAAAGATTACTTTAAGGGCACCAGAAACTGGTAGTACTAGTGAGAGCACAAACGCTACAAATAGTACTTGAAGGAAAATAGTCTGCGCTCGTGGCTTTTGCAGGAACCTAATCAGTTGGTCTTTGTACCACTGCTGGGCTTTGTAATTCCATTCTTCTTGGATCTTCTCAAAGCGGTTTTCTTTCATATCCTTTTTGGTCAGAGCGAGCGCGAGTAGCGGTACAAAGCCTAGTGCCACAAAGATAGACGCCAACAGAACGAAGATAATCGTAAACGGAATTGCTGCAATGAACTGTCCGATGATACCGGAAAGGAAAAAGAGGGGAGCAAACACCGCAATAGTCACCATCGTGCCGCCAATCAGTGGCCAAGCGTACTCTTTGATAGCTAATCTAGCTGCCTCTTCTGGATTGCCGGTTTTGCGGATGCGGGTATGAATAGCCTCAGTAACCACAATGCCGGAGTCCACCAAAATACCCACCGCTAGGATAAGAGCAAAGAGGCTGAGGAAGTTAATTGAGTTACCTGACAAATAGAGACCTATAAAGGCAATCACGAATGAAAGAGGGATGGAAAGTGCTGCCACTACCGACTCACGCCAGCCAATAGTCAAAAGAAGGCAGATGAGTACGAGAAGAACTGTCTCGGTACCGGCGGTAATAAGCTCGGTCAAGTCCTTGCGTACTTGTTCGCCACCGTCAAAGATGTAGAGGACTTGGGAGCCGTCGAGTAATGCGCCTTCAACCTGAAGTGAATCAAGCTTATCATGCACGCCAGAAGACATCGCAGTCACGTCGTAGCCTGATTTTTTGTAAATTGAGACGGTCATCGCTTTCTCGGATGGGGTACCTTCTACCGATACGCGAGAAATAGTTTTTTCTCCTGACACACCGTCAGTTACTGTAGCAATGTCACCGATAAAAACAGGGAAGCCGTTTTGTGAAGTGATAGGAACGTTTCTGATAGAAGAAATCGCTTCAATCTTTCCCTCAAATCGAATTGCATACTCCACGCCATCCGTACTGACGGTACCAATTGGTAGAGAAAGGTTTGCACCTTGCAGTGCAGCTACCAATTCACCAATAGATAGCCGGTAGGTAGCGAGTGAGGCACTATCGACTACCACTTGCACTTCACGGTCGCGAGTACCACTAATGTCTACGCGAGAAACTCCAGCCACCTTCTTGAACTCTTCTTCGAGGTTTTCACCTAACTTTGTAAATGAAACCGGATCAAGGTCTGATGAGATAGAGATCACATGAATTGGCTGGTCGGCAAAGTTCACCTCAGTTACTGTTGGGTCAAAAGCATCAGCTGGTAGATCGGGCTTGGAGATTTCTACAGCGTCTTTGATTTGGTCGATTGACTCGCCTACGTCGGCACTGGCTGCAAATTCAACAGTAATAATTGAAACGCCGTCGCGCGAAGTTGAAGTAATTTTTTTGACTTCATCTAAGCTTTCAAAATTGTTTTCTAGCTTATTGGTGACAAGCTCTTCCATATCAGCCGCTGATGTACCGGGATAGACGGTCGACACAATGCCGATAGGTACAATAACTTCAGGTGATGATTCTTTTGGGATAAGGTAAATGGCGTAAAATCCCGCACCAATCATGGCCACCATGAGTAACCACGTGAACTGTCGCTTCTTAAGGAAGAATAACCAAAGCTTATGCATATTATTTTACAGTTACTAGTTGACCTTCTTTGAGCCCTCTTGCATCTGTGACGATGCGAGTATCCTTAGTAACGCCAGACAGAATTTCTATATTTTCGCCATAGAGCTGTCCTTGGGTGACGCTTATTGGTACGAGTTTGCTTTCTGTATTCACGGTAAAGACAAAAGTACCAGCTGAAGTAATCTTCAGTGCAGACAACGGAACGAGAATACGTTCAGTTTTAACTTCTGTTGAAATTTGCGAGAAAGTAATCTTCACAGTTGCGCCGTTGGTTAGTCCGCTGTCAGGATTTACCCCTACGACAATCGCCACCTTACCATTACTTGGATCAAGTGCCGCTGCCTTGGCAGTTATCACTCCAGTGGCTCCGCCTTCGATACTGACAGTATCGCCGACATTAAGATTCGCACTATCGATTTCACTGACGAAAGTTTTGATTTGCAGACCATTGTTATTGGCTATAATACCGGCCGGTTGTCCAGGCGAGGTATAGTCACCCGTCTTGAGATAAAATGCGTTCACCACACCTTGAATAGGGGAGCGGACGATAGTCTTTTGGTAGTTTGCTTGAGCCAACTGTAGCGAACCAAGAGCGATTTTTACTTGTGCATCGGAAGCAGAATATGTCCCACCCGAAGCAGACAGCTGAGAGCGTTCGACTGCATCTTCAGCAGCATTAATACCAGCCAGTGCAGCATCGATAGATGAACGAGTAGTTATCAAAGATGAACGCAGTGCTGTGAAGTTGATACTAAACGTCTGAATCTCAGCGTCAGTGTAAGTGCCATCGTCATCATTATTATTGAGTATGCTAATAAAAATATCGAGAAACGAAATTGTTCGTTCAACTTGGGTACGAGCGTAAGCAAGCTCCGATTTTAAATTACTGTCTACGGAAATAGAATTCGAACGAGCCTGCCAGTCAGCAAGAAGTTGCTGGTAGGCTACACGCTCGGTATTTAGCGCTGCAGTATTACCCATACCGTCTAGACGTAAACCAGGCAAGCCACTTTGTGGATTAGAAAAAAAAGTATCAATACTATTATAGACAGTGCTATTAACGGTATTGTACGCTTGGCGATAGGTATTCACAGCTCCGTTTTTGGCACCAGTGAGTGCTGTTGCGGATTCATTTAAACCAACTCCACTTTGAGCTGAAGCAGCGAGGGCCGCCTCGTACGAACCTTGCGCCTGCGTTAAAGCAGCTGCTTGTGAATTATTTTCAATAGTAGCCAGCACTCTTCCCGCGGCAACACTGTCGCCAACTTTTACAGATACCGAAGTAACCCGGCCACCAGCTTCAGCTTGTAGATTTGCCTCAGACACAGCCTCCACTTTTCCGACCGTATCAAAACTAGCTTCAGACCCAAGTTCAGACACAGAAAGCACAGTAACTTGAGTAAGAGCAGTTGCTGGTACCTCGGCTCCATCTGTACCACCAAAAAACTTAAAGCCCACGAAGCCAATAAGGACTAGACCAAGCGCAATAAAACTTCTTTTACGGCCAAATTTAGTCTTTGGGTTAAAGAAAATTTTAAAGTCGTTTAGGACGGCAAGAAGGGTTTTCATAAAAATATGACTAATTAATTTGGATTGAAAAGAGTAACACTAAAAGTGTGTTTTGTCTATACGCACGACTCATGTCTAATACTACGCAGGATATGCTACAATCTTGCGCATATGTTTGGAAAATTAAAGAATTTTGCTATCAAGAAAGCGCTCGAGACGCAGATGAAAAATGTGCCGGAAGACCAGAAGCGCATGATTATGGAGATGCTTGAAAAAGACCCAGCTCTTTTTGAAAAAGTTGCTAAGGAAATCCAAGCCGAGCTCAAAGTAAACGGAAATAACCAAATGGCAGCTGCCAAGAAAGTTCTGCCAAAGTATCAAAAGGAAATTATGACCATTATGAGTCCGGAAATGAAAGAGAAACTAATGAAGATGCAAATGGGTTCAACGGGGCAATTTAATCCCAACGGAAGCATTCGGAAATAGTGAGGTATCAACAGGGGCGCGCTAGAGGCGCGCCCTTTACTAGTACAATACTGACTATATGACAGCAAAAAAGATAGTGATTGTGTGTGGGCATCCCGACCACGAAACATTCACTGGAACCGTACTCGATACTTACCAAGCCGCTGCTGAAGATGCGGGGCACGTAGTGCATCGGTTTAACCTTGGTCAAATGAAGTTCGACCCCATTCTCCACAAAGGCTACAAAGAAATACAACCGCTAGAGCCTGACCTTATTGCACTACAAACCGCTATCCTTGATTGTGATCATCTAGTGATTGGTTATCCCAACTGGTGGACCACAATGCCGGCCTTACTCAAAGGTGTGTTTGACAGGTTCTGGTTACCTGGCTTTGCTTTCAACTTCAACAAGCAAACTCGTAAAATTGAGCAGCACCTAAAAGGCCGCACTGGGCGTGTCTTTGTGACGTCTGGCTCACATAGCCCCTTTAAGACCTGGTGGAAGTTCGGTGACTACACCAACGAAATCCAGTACGGAATTCTAGAATTTGCCGGCATCAAGACCAGTGTCACCACATACGGCCCTTGCGAACATGTCGATGACGCGTGCCGCACCAAGTGGCTCAAGGAGGTAGCTTCCTTAGGAAAGCACGCAAAATAGTACTTTTGACTAATTGAGTCAATGTAAAACCGGTCAAATTGGCCGGTTTTACATTGACTTTTATTATTTTTGTGATACTATGTAAGTTGCAAAACAAGGAGTTATTTTCCATGAGAACGTTTAATTTTTTGCTGGCTGCTGTGGTGGTAATTCCACTAGCCGCTTGCATGGGTTCTGATCCGTATACCGACTTACAGGTTCGTGTCGGTAAGGCTTCGACAATGGCAAACAATACTGTAGTGGAAGCGCAGAACACTCTGCGCTGCCCTAACGGCATGAGGCCAGTTGAACACGAAGTTCGTATCACCAACGATACGAGCGTCGAATACAAGGAGGAGCACGGTCGTAGCGGAAGTCGCAGCAGCCGTGGACGCCTCAGTGGCAGTTATGCCACCTATAGCGGCGCCGACGTTACTGTCGAGGCCGAAACTGAAACACGAAGTGAAGGAGAAATCCGATGCGTGTCAATTATCGACCTTACGCCCGCGCGGCCACGCTAGCGGCCGCACTGGCACTCGGTGGATGCACCACTTCGCACTTCAGTGTCAGTGGTCATCCGTCGATTGTGCGAGCTCTCGACAAACTTGTACCTCACCCGCAACCGCAATGCTCGAAGGCGGAAATCGCTGAGCTCACACTGAAAGTCGAACGACGGTACACATATTACTCCGACTCGCGTGGCGAGGACGAGTGGGTGACACTATCGATTGACCGAAACGGCCGATGCGTGCGTCAGCTGGTGGTGAATCGTTAAATCAAGGGCGTTCGCGTACACACGTGGACGCCCTTTCTTCTTGTCTTCATGCTACCATTTCAATATTATGCAACGCTCATTTGGTCGCGACATCGCTCTTATTGTCTTTAAAGCTATTGTTGTTGTAGTTACAATTTTTGCCATCATCGGCACTATTACCTTCTTTTATGAAACCGACCTGGGTATCAGTGACGGCATTTGCAACGTTGCTGTGTTGCCAGTTGAGGGAGAAATCTGGCCGTACTATGGATTGACTGACGCGCCGCTGATTGTCACCCCCGAGGCAATCGAAACGTTCTTCAGCACGGCCGAAGCTGATGAATCAATTGAAGCTGTTTTAATTGAAGTTAATTCGCCCGGAGGAACGCCAGTTGCAGCAGAACGTATTGCGCAACGACTTCGTAGTAGCACTAAGCCGGTGGTAGGGATGATTGGTGATATCGGCGCTTCCGGCGGCTACATGATTGCAGCGGCCACTGATTATCTGATTGCTTCACCGATGTCGATGGTGGGAAGTATTGGTGTCACAATGTCATATCTTGAGTACTCTAAACAGAATGAGGATGACGGCGTTGAATATGTTGAACTCAACACTGGAAAGTTCAAAAACTCTGGCAGCCCCGATAAGGCTCTTACAGACGAAGAGCGCGAACTGTTCCAACGAGATCTCGATGAAATCCATACTGAATTTGTAAGCATGGTCGCTAAGTACCGAAACCTGCCTGAGGAAAAAGTCAGAGAACTGGCCGACGGTTCGACCTTAAATGGCGTGCGTGCTCGAGATGCTGGTCTGGTCGACGAAGTAGGAGGGCGAGCTGAAGCCAAAAACGCTCTAGCAACACTTCTCCAGAAAGATTTAAATGACATTGTCTTCTGTGAATACGAGTCACCGTTGCTTCCATTCTAATATCCTTGAAACTTTAGTAACACGTGCTAGTCTTACGCGCATATGTCACTATCAGTCGGAATCGTTGGTCTTCCTAATGTTGGAAAATCAACTTTATTCAATGCACTTACCAAAAACTCCGTCCCGATGGAGAACTATCCTTTCTGTACTATCGACCCGACTGTCGGTGTGGTTGGTGTACCTGACGCCCGTTTGGCGACTCTTTCGGCCATCTCTAGTTCAAAGAAAATCATTCCGGCAATTGTAGAATTCGTCGATATCGCTGGTCTGGTTAAGGGCGCTTCAGCAGGTGAAGGGCTGGGTAACAAGTTTCTCGCCAATATTCGTGAGACGGACATGATTGCTGAGGTAGTGCGTATATTTGAAGACGGTGAAATTCACCACGTCTCAGGTGGCGTGGACCCACTAGGCGATATAGAAGTCATAAACCTTGAGCTCATCATGGCTGACGGTGAGACTGTCTCGAAGCGGCTTGGGACACTCGAGCGCGACGTCAGGACAGGGAATAAGGAAGCGGTAGCGCTTAAAGTATTACTTGAGCGCGTGTTACCACACCTTGAAGCTGGTCAACTAGTGAACTCTCTTGAAATGAATGACGATGAAAAGAAACTTATCAAAGGACTGCACCTACTAACCGCCAAACCGTTTCTGTATATCTGCAACAAGAAGCAAGATGGCTTCAATCTCGATGAGCACAACGACGAGCGGTGGCAGGAGTTAGTAAACTTTTTTGAAACTACTGGTGCAGAATATGTTGTGGTTGACGCCGGCATGGAGCATGACCTCAAAGATATGGAAGAAGATGAGAAGACAGAATTTCGCCGCGAATACGGAGCGCAAAACAGCGGTGTCGAATCATTGATTCGTGCCTGCTACCATCGTCTTGGTCTGATGAGTTACTTTACTACTGGTGAAATGGAAACACGCGCCTGGACAGTACCGATTGGAGCCTCCGGCCCAGAGGCCGGAGGCGCAATTCACACTGACTTCCAAGCCAAATATATTCGAGCGCAAGTAGTAGCTTTTGGCGATTTGGTGACTTGCGGTTCAAAGGCTACCGCGCGTGACCAAGGTAAACTTCGGACAGAAGGAAAGGAATATATCGTAAAAGATGGAGATGTAATCGAGTTCCTCCACTCATAGCAGAATCAAGAAAGGCCCGAACATAAATGTCCGGGCCTTTTGTGTTGGTCAACGATGATTTTTGCGGTTAGTGGCGCGCTGATCGCGAGCTGCCTGCCAAAAAAGCAGAGAGATGGGGAGCACGATCGCCGCCACAACTCCTACAAACGCCAAAAAGCCAGCTAACCACGAAGGAAGATTTTCCATAACGTACTCCTTTCTGTTTCGGAATATATCATGACTTACAGAAAAGTCAAATTTCAAACTGTGGATTAGCTCCTTTTGGGTTGAAGCGGGCTCACAATGTTTGGACTCCACTGGGTTTTGACCTCGCCGTGAGCCTTTTCGTATTCAGAAACTTGGTGGGTTAAGTACTGCTGAAGCCGCTTCATATGCTGCGGTGTGAGTGAGTAAATACTGCTTTGGTCGCCCGAACTAAGGCTCATAACAAAAAACTCGGGGGTAAAAGCTACATTTATACTTTCACAAAACACCTTTGGTGCCTTCTTTAAATCTTCTGATTTCATAGTTCACCATTGTACCATAACTTGAAATATTAATTTTTCGTGTTATAAATCTATCAGAAACTTCTTTTAAGGATAGAAAAATGGGCAATCAATCAAAAATAATCTTCTGGAACATCTGGGGTCACCGTTATGCGGATAGCATCCATGATTACCTGAAGCAACATGCGCACGACACCGACGTCTTTTGCCTTACTGAGGTAACCGACATTGATTCAAAGCAACTTGAACTACTAGGCACAAACCTGCGTTACGGCACGGGTTTTGGAGAGCAAGCGCAACAAGTAGACGGTCATCGACAACTTCGATTGCAGTTTCAGGACTCACACGAACTCCACTACATTAGCGCCACCAGCGATACCTGGAAGTGCGAGAAAAATGGCACCAAATTTAAAAACACTGGATTTGGTAGCATTATGATGATCAGCGACAGTGTGGAGATTATTGATCACGGGCATGAACTGCTTGAATTTGACGGCAATATTAAATCTCGGGCGCTGCAATGGTTGGTTTATGAAAAAGCTGGAATCTGCTACTTACTGGCTCACCTACATGGGGTATGGATTAAAGGCAATACCAAAGGTGATCACGAGGCTCGCACCAAACAATCGCATTTACTTCGTATTGCGCTGCTGCGCATAATGTACCAGTACGAAGTGGACAAGGTCATTTACGGCGGCGATTTCAATCTTGATATTGCTACGGAAGCACTACGTCTACTTGAAGGTGAAAATTGGCGCAATCTTGTAAAGGAGCACGGTATCACCAACACCCGTACCGCCGCTTATCGAAACTTCGGCGTCACCGGTGAGTCAATGTACGCTGACTATGTGTTGGTAAGCCAAAACATTGAGGTGGAGTCGTTCAAGGTAGACAACGAGGTGTTGGCTTCGGACCACGCACCCTTGATTGTTAAATTCTCGTAGTATCACGGCCGCAAGCAATAGCTTGCGGCCGTTTTTCTTTATAGTCTTGTAACAAACACGACTTTACATCGGTTGTAACTAGGAACATACTTAATTTATATGGAAAATCACACCGCGAAGCACTTCGTGCTTCAACTTGGGTCACTTGTTAGTCTTTATTTATCACTGGGATTTTTACTCACCCTCCTTTTTGGAGTCATCAACATAATGTTCCCGGACGCTATTAACGGGTATTGGGAAACAGAAAACGCCCACAGCAACGTTCGCCTCGGGATTGCTATGGTAATCGTCTTTTTTCCAACTTACCTAGTTCTGACTAGATTAGTAAACAACCTGCGTCGCACCGAGAAAGATGGTGCGTATCTTTCGCTTACAAAATGGCTAGTATACCTGTCGCTCTTAGTTGGAGGTGGTGTGCTACTCGGGGACCTAGTGGCTGTCATAATGACGTTCCTCGATGGAGAAATCACGCAGCGATTCATCCTAAAGGCCTTAGCTGTGCTTATAGTAGTCGGAGCAGCGTTTTACTACTACATTCTTGACGCTCGCGGTTTCTGGCTAAAAAATGAACAAAAATCTGTCATGTTTGCTATGGGAGCACTCGTAGCAGTGATTGCTTCACTAGGATTTGGTTTTGCTAATATTGAGACTCCGGCGGCTGTCCGTGAACAAAAGCTTGATGCCACTCAAGTCAGCGACCTGCAACAAATCCAGTGGCGCATACAAGACTACGCAATGACCAATAAAAAACTACCAGAATCTCTAGATCAACTAGGTGAACCGGCCGTACAAACCGCCCCCGAAGACCGTACAGCTTATCGCTACAACGTGACAAGTGAAGGTTTTGAACTTTGTGCCACCTTTAGTCAAGAATCCACTGCAGCGGAGATGATGTACCAAGGTGCCTCAATGCCAGTTGATACCAAAATGATGATTCAAAACCCCGATAACTGGCAACACGGTACCGGTGAGACATGCTTCAAACGAGTTGTGTCTAAAGAACTTCCAAAATAAGAATATTGGTGCATACTGTCTGCTAGACGGACCTTGGAGGGACTAATGACTACTGAAACTCTCGTATGTGCACAGTGTGGAACTAAAGAAGATGTAAACGCACTTGGCGAGCCTTGCGCAATGTGTAACTGCGAAGTTACAAAAATTGAAATTTGCACTTGCTATGTTTTTTACTTCGTTAAGAAAGGACGCAGAGTATACACGGGTTATAGATACGTCAGCCCTAACCCAAACAGCTTGGTACATAGATAGAATTGGTCCCGCGCTTGCGTGGGACTTTTTTATTTGCATAAATAAAAATCCGTAGCATAATGAGAACTTGTTATTCATAAGGGGCACGATGTTTATTTATGCACAAACGTTTTGATCACAAGGAGTTTGAAGGGAAGTGGCAAGAGAAATGGAAGCAAGACGGAATCTACGACGCCGGCGCCCGTGATCAAAGTAGAGAGAAAGAATATGTACTAGTAGAGCTCCCGTACCCGTCTGGCAACCTCCACATCGGCCACTGGTACGCCTTTGCTGTACCCGACATCTATGTCCGCTACCGTCGGATGCAAGGCAAGCAAGTGGTCTACCCAATGGGCTTTGATGCCTTTGGTCTGCCAGCGGAAAATGCCGCCATCAAGCGCAATGTGAATCCGCGCGAATGGACAGAAAGCAACATAGAATACATGCGCACCCAGCTGGAGAGCATGGGTAATGCTTTTTCTTGGGATAAAACTGCCTCTACTATTGACCCCAACTACTACAAATGGACCCAGTGGATGTTCACCAAATTCTTTGAGAACGATATCGCGTACCGTGGTACTGGTGTCGTGAATTGGTGTCCTGGCTGTCATACCGTGATTGCTAACGAACAAGTCCTCACTGACGGCACCTGTGAACGCTCAGGAGACATCATTGAAAAGAAAACTATGCCCCAGTGGTCGCTTCGTATCACAGACTACGCCGATGAGCTCATCGACGACCTCGACAGCCTAGATTGGCCCGAACACATCAAAGAAGCCCAACGCCAGTGGATAGGTCGCAGCAAAGGCGCCGAGATTGATTTTGAACTTTCAACTGGCGCACAGGTAACTGTGTTTACTACGCGCCCGGATACCTTATTTGGTGCGACGTATCTTGTGCTGGCGCCGGAACACGCGTATGTACAGAGGTACAAAGACTCTATTCAAAATTGGATTGAGGTGGAAACTTATGCAAAAGCCGCGAAGCAAAAGAATGATATAGAACGCGGTGACGCTACCAAGGAAAAGACCGGCGTAAAGTTAGAAGGTATTACAGCGACCAATCCCGCTAGTGGGGAAGAGATCCCCGTTTACATCGCCGACTATGTACTAGCCGGCTACGGCACCGGCGCCATCATGGCCGTCCCAGCCCACGATGAGCGCGACTTTGCTTTTGCAATGAAATTCGATTTACCGAAGATTTCAGTCGTTTACCAAAATGACGGTGTATTCAGAGATACTGAGAATGTGTCAGCAAATTCTACATACGGACATCTAAGAAACTCTGAAGAATTTAACGACATGCCTTCAGAAGATGCAAAAATAGCTATCACGCAAAAGGTTGGCGGGCGAATGACGAACACTTATCGTCTGCGAGACTGGTCTATCGGTCGACAACGTTACTGGGGTGTACCGATTCCGATTGTCTACGATCCCTCAGGTGCGGCGCATGTCGTACCGAAAGAACATCTCCCATGGCTTCTACCTGAAGACGTGGACTTTACACCGACTGGTGTCCCTCCGCTGGCAAAATCTCTTGAACTAAAAGAACGTACTGAGCGTATCTTTGGTGCTGGCTTCACGCCGGAGGTGGAAACAATGGACACTTTTGTGGACTCTGCCTGGTATTTCATGCGCTATATGGACAACCAAAACAGTGAAGAATTCGCCAGCCTTGAGTCGCAAAAAACTTGGCTTCCGGTCGACATGTACTTTGGTGGCGCCGAACACACTACAATGCACTTACTGTATTCACGTTTCTGGATGAAGGCATTGCATAAACTCGGCTTAGCAGTGCACAACGAACCTTACAAACGTCGGGCCAACCACGGCATGATCCTCGGACCAGACGGCAACAAGATGAGTAAGAGTAAGGGGAATGTAGTTGATCCAGATGAGCAAGTACAGCTGGTCGGCGCCGACACGGTAAAAATGTACCTGGCCTTTATGGGACCCTACGAGAACAGTAGCTATCCGTGGGATGGAGGCGGTGTAGCGGGCCTTCGTCGCTTTCTAGAACGAGCCTACGGTCTAACAGAACACATTGTCGATAAAGAATCGAAAGAAACAACGACACTACTACATAAGACAATCAAGAAAGTTTCGAAAGATATCGAGGAATTTAAATTCAATACCGCTATCAGCGCCTTGATGATTTTCATGAACCACTCTGAAAAGGCTGGACTATCAAAGGAAAGCTACCTGGCCTTCTTGCGCATGCTGGCCCCGTTTGCTCCACATCTCACTGAAGAAATCTGGCATGAAGAGGGAAATGAGACCAGTATCCACACGGCTGAATTTCCTACCTACGACGCTGAACTTGCCAAGGACGACACGGTAACTATCGGCGTGCAGATCAACGGGAAGCATCGCGGGGAGATTACAGTTGCTCCAGATGCGACGCAAGCGGAGGTGGAAGTAGCGGCCTTGGAAAACGAACTATTGGCAAACCGGCTGAGTGGAGAGACTTACACGAAAGTCATTTACGTCCCGGGAAGAATTCTGAACTTCATCCTCCATGAAGGGGCTTGAGGATTATGTTGACCAATTTGACGGCATATGTTATAAACTAGGGCACACATTGGAGGGTGGCTAAAACCACATTCTTCTAACGATGTAAATTATGATTACTTTTAAACCTAAACAAGTTACAAAAACCCTTTTAGACGTCCTACCAGACCGCGCTCGAGATGTTCTCGAAAAGCGTTACGGCCTTGGCCCTGATGGCGAAACTTATACCCTTGAAGCGATTGGAAAATCGTACGGGATTACCCGTGAGCGCGTGCGCCAGATTGAAAACTATGGTTTACAGTCTATTCAAAAGTCTGAGGTTTACAAGAAGCATTACGACCTATTCCTCGAAATGCAAAAGCTGATCGACCAGCTCGGTGGAGGTATTATTGCCGAACACGTCCTGCTCGACGAACTTAGTCCTGACGCCACAGTACGTAATCATATTTACTTCCTACTCGTAGCTGGTGACCCTTTCTTTAAGAGCAAGGAAAACCCTCAATATTCACATCGTTGGTACACAGAACGAAAAATCGCCGACACGGTTGAGAAAGCTCTTAAGAACGTTCATAAAAACCTCGAAAAGGACGCCCTCATCAGCGAAGCTGAAATTCTGGAACTTTTCCGAAACGAACTCATCGAAATTGCAGACCGTCATGATGAAGAGACTCTCAAGCGTGGGTTGCTTATCTCAAAGCAAATCGGTCGTAACCCACTAGGAGACTGGGGACCAGCTGATAGTCCAAACATTCGCGTAAAAGGTATCCGCGATTACGCCTACCTCGCAGTAAAACGCCATGGTTCTCCGATGCACTTCCGTGAAGTTGCCAAAACTATCAACGAACTATTTGATCACAACGCGCACGTAGCCACTACCCACAACGAACTTATCAA
>JAYTZG010000082.1:0-6316 GCA_043742005.1 Minisyncoccota bacterium
GCACGGTGTAGGCATCGCCCGGAAAGAAAAATTCCGTGTCTACTAAGTAGCCAGTGTTTTGCACTAACCCAAACTCTTCAAAAATTTCCACATGCGGTCCGTCGTAAGCCGCGAGTGACACCTCGACAATAGTCGCGGTTTCACGTCCTTCAAGAACATAACTTTCGACACCAAGCTCATTGAGGAGTTTCGCCACGCTGATATTGGTCACGACAATAGCCTCAGGATTCTGCTTCCGTATCGCTGACACAGAATCGCTGTGATAATGATCAGCGTGCTCATGGGTGATCAAAATAATATCAATATCCAAAAGCTGGTTTTGCGCTTCACTAAACCGCCCTGGATCGACGAGCACACGCTTCCCTTTTGTTTCAAGCAGGAGACAACAGTGTCCAAATTTGGTGATGGTCATATATATGTATACTAGCACCGCCAGATATTTTTGACATTCGGCCTGGCCTCAGGCATGCTGGGGGTTGTTGTACAAGGAGACCACCATGCTGCTCGCACTGCTCCTCACGATCGTCGCCATCCCGGTGCCAACGCTGCCAACAAAGCCTGATTTCAGCATCGAAATCGATGACCAGCACTTCCGATCATCTGCGCTGAGAACCCCGCCGATGTCATTCGTTTTAGAGTATTGCGGCAAGCAGCGGAAATGGAAGTTCGTGCTTTTGATGCTACGCTCAACCCAAAGTCCATGACTCTGAAAGATTCAGAACAGCTCCTGGCTCGGGAGCTGACGCTCAGCAAAGCGTACGCCTTGCTGGCGATACATCTCCATGCTGAGCATATGTGTCAGCATCCTGAACAGTGGCCGAAACGTCGACGAGCCCTTGGTGTCTGATCGAAGATGGCCGCGGTGCACCTGCCGCGACCTTTCGCTTTTATACTGAATTTCCTGCCACAAACCCCGTCGACCAACAGAGCTGTAGGCTATAGCCCCCTGATGGCCGATCGACGTTGAGCATATCCCCGACTATGTACAAGCGTGAAAAAATCTTTGATTCCATAGTTTTAAAATCAATCTCAGTCAGCGGTACTCCACCGCTTGAAACGACGGCCTTATCTTCACCTAATAGCCCTTTGATTTGAAGCGGAATTGCTTTCAAGAAGAGAGCCAGCTTTGTCCGGTCTGCTGTGGTGACACTATGGCACGCTGTGTCGCCGTCGACAGTAAGCTCTTTTAGCAGCGCGCTCACGAGGGCGGAGGGCATGACTTCTGTCAGTACGTTTTTAAGTTTCTTGTTGGAGTTGTGTACCAAAAGCTGACGAAGAAAGATTTTAAACTCGCCGGCATCTTTATTGGGAAATAAGTCGAGCATGAGGGTCACGTCACTGTGTGCAAGCAACTCGCCGACTGCCTTGCTTAGATTAAGCACTGTCGGTCCAGTGATACCAACGTGGGTGAACAGAATCTTTCCGGTGTGGACACTTTGTTTTTTACCCTCGGCAAACAGGGTGAGTTTGATATCGGTAAGGGTGAGACCGCTGAGTTTCTTAGTCCAGCTATTTTTGAGTGTGAGCGGTACCAGCGCAAAGTTATTAGGCACGACAGTGTGACCAAGTTTTTTCAGCCACACGTACGCATCACCGCTTGAGCCAGTCTCTGGTCTTGAGGTACCACCGGTTGCCACTATGCAAGAATGTGACTGGAGTACCTCGCCACTCTCCAGAGTGATAGAAAACACATCGTCTTTCTTTTGGTAAACAATACTTTTTACCACTGCTTTTGTTTTAACAACCACGCCAGTCTTTTTAACTTCGACAGCCAAAGCGTCGCAAATCGTCTTGGCCGAATTGGTAGTGGGAAACAATCGACCTTCGTTTTCTTCTTTTAGTTCCACGCCGCGTTCCTTAAACCAAGCAACTGATTCTGCTACTCCATGCTGCGCGAACGTTGAAAAAAGAAACTTCCCTCCCCCTTTGTAATGAGAAAGCATCTCGCGCACGACCGGTTTGTTATTGGTGACGTTACAGCGACCACCGCCAGTAATGAGAAGCTTCTTCCCAACATGCGGATTTTTCTCAAGCAACAACACTCGCTTCCCGCGTTCCCCCGCCCGCGCCGCCGCCATCATCCCCGCCGGCCCACCGCCAATCACTATTACGTCCTTAACCTCAGTGTTCATGTGGTTCGAGTATACATATATATGTACCAATTCAAAAGTGACAATACCGGCTCCCCTCTAGGAGCCAGGTGTGGCTGCTCTATTTTTTAAACCATCCATATATTCGTCTTTATGTTTTCTATAGGAAGCATAATCGTCTGGGTACTTTTTATGCAGATCGAGTTTTAGTCCCGAGTACGCTTTAACCTCCTCGGGATGAGAACGCAAATAATCTCGAAGCGTGAGCATTTCTTTTACATGTGCGTGTTGCGGCGGAAAGAAATGGATGTTTGTCATCAAAGTGTTATCGCGCATTACTCTAAACAAGCGAGACTCTGGCATAACAAATTCACCGGCATACTCAAATCCAGCTTGCGCCATGTCATCTACATGATCTCCCACTATTCTTAAGTCGTCTACCAGCACTAATACATCAATGCAGTTTTTTCCGACCATCCCAGGTACTGAAGTACTCCCGATATGTTCTGTGCGAACCTCACCAAAGATAGTCCGAATTTTTTGTACATATTCTTGATATTGCTCTGACCACTGTGGGTCATAGGGAACGACACTATATTTTCTGTCTTTGTACGTGTGTTTCTCTTTCTGTGGCATATGTGCGAAAGGTCACATTACAATTAATCAACCACTACCTCAATCGCATCTGGAAATGAGTTGTAGCCCTTTGCGCGCATGCTGGCACAGTACGCTCCGACATCATATATATGTACAGCGTCGCCGATGGAAGCTTTTTTGAGTAAGCGCGGTTCGACTGATTCCGGGTCCCCTTTTTCAGTGGTGAAAATATCCCCCGACTCACAATTGTGACCAACCACAATATACGGCTGCTCTTCTGTCTCGTCATTCATCACTTCAATCCGGTGCTGAGCGCCGTAGAGAGTGGTGCGAAGGAAATCATTCATCCCGGTGTTGAGTCGCAAAAAAGCGTGGCCGTACTTTCCAGTATCGACAATATCATCGACGGTGGCGACGAGTGTCCCAGCGTGCGCGATGAAGTAGGTGCCTGGTTCAATCTCAAGATGGAGCGCTCGGCCAGTTTCCTTCTGGAAGACTTCCAGTTTTTCGCTGAAGGTCGCAAAGATGTCTTGTATGTTCGCTTCGACTTCTTCCCCATAGCGATGCACTTTAAACCCCCCGCCGACATTAAGCGACGAGACTTCCGGATACTCGCGCGCAATATCAAGTGCTTGCTCCGTCACCTGCCCCCAGACGTATGGGTCGGCGCCAGACCCGATATGAATGTGAAGACGATCGATAGTGACACCGGCAGCAGCAGTCATCTCGCGTACCTGCTCTCCATACTCATGCCAAATCCCAAAGCTGGAATTCACTCCCCCAGTGTTGGTGCGGTTATTGTGGCCACTGCCCATCGCCGGGTTAATGCGCAGTCCAACTTTGTTGGGTCGGTTCGCCGTTTCTAAAAATAACTCTAACTGCTTAAACGAAGTCGCCACAAACAACACCCCAGCCTCCAGGAGTTCCGGCAGGTTATGGGGGCTTTGCTGTGAAGACAGAGAAATGTGCGCGCCGGCTACATCGGCCCGCAATAGCGTTTCTGCCTCATAACTTGAACTCGCATCAAACTGTACTCCCCCGTCATTCATCATCTTCAAAATCTCCCCATGCGGATTCGCCTTCATCGCGTAGCGCACCGTCAGCCCAAACGGCGCCTCAAGACTCACCAGTTCATCAATTCGTTCCTGAATTTTACTTCGACTATATTCAAATCGTGGTGTTTGCATAAACTCAGTATAACAATAGCTTTCTGTGACGAGATTGAACTTTTAACTTCTGACTATACTTAAAAAGTTATTGTAAGTGAAATCGATATCGTCTTCTACAAAAGGTAGCATTTTTATATTTTCTCGTTTCCTCGACTCATTTATCATGAGGTCATACAATCTTTCAATTCTTGGAACATCTACTTCCGTGAGTTGCTTTGAGCCCTCTTCTCCCCAAGCACCTCTATCAAGAAGTCTCTTAACCGCAGTCTCTTTATCTGTAGATAGTATTATTTCAATAAAATCAGCCTGGAACTCTGCAGCCAATGCTTCAAATTTTTCTACATGCGTATTGTCAGTCACTAAGTATGGAAGTATTACATCATGGCCAGCCAACAAGTGAACTTTGATCATTGAGGTTATGTGGGCTAATTTTAACTTTCGCGCAGCTTCTTCATTACTTCTCCAATCACCAATCATGCCAATAATAGAATCTCCTTCCAACCTCAGACTCAAGGGATGTTCGTCAACATACCGCCGAGCGATTGTCGTTTTACCAACACCAGCTGAGCCGTTCAGAATAATCAATTTATTTTTCATATTTTAAGACCACAAATTAGATATTTATTATGTCAGTGAGCGATATTCGTCAATAAGTTTTGTGTGTCCGATCTGCTTAACTAGCTCAATTGCTCGCAAGTATCCCGGCGCTAGATCTTCCCGTGAAAAATCAACTGGTTCTTTATTGAAAAGTTTTTGATATACCTCATATAGCATTGCATATACTATTATGTGATTTTGACAGGTAATATCCTCTTTTACATATTTAGTTCGCACTTCGCCCCAATATAGTTTGGTGTTTGTTGTAACAAAAATATGAAGTAGTTCATGAATCACGGTTTGTATAAACATTTCGTCTGTGCGTTTCTCGCCTTTTTTGTTTAAAGTCGGCATTAAAAATGGCGTAGACATGGCGTTTAAATCGGCACCAAAAACAAAGCACTCAAGATTTCGCTCTGGAATACGACCAGTAACCTCACTCAATTTCTCGAGTACTCCATGTGTTGCTTCAAGGTCTGACCATAAGTTTTTCCAGTGTTCGATAGTATCGCCCACTTCTTGAGTTGTAGGATATTTTCCCAAGTTATTATCTGAGTAATGTTTGCGCCGCCCGGAATCTAGCGGGTAGGCATAGATAAAGTTTAATTTAGGTGTATCCATATTTTTTTACGATTGTCCTTTTTTCAGAGTCCTCCTTGTACTTTCGGTATGCCTTGGTGCAGGTGTAATCTCTTAGATCTTTATGAGTATATTCTGGGGTTCTCCTCGTAAGTATGCTTCTATATTTTGAATAGCTGTTTCGCGTCCTTGTGCACTCGCTTCTTTTGCAGAAAAGGCCACGTGCGGCGTGACTAGTACTTTTGGGTGATTCAGACACTTTTGATAGAAAGCATTCTCAGTATCAAATGGTTCTTCTGGGTCGCAGTCAATTCCTGCACCAGCTACAACCCCAGCATCAATTGATTTTATAAGCCCGTCCACATCGTATGTATACGGACGAGCGAAGGTGACGAAGTAACTGCCTGTTTTAAGACCCAGGAAAAACTTTTCATCTAGCAGATTTTTGCTCGAAGAGTTACAGTTCAATGCATTAATAATTAGGTCAGCGTTGGCTGATTTTTCCGCCAGGTTATCTTGGCGAGTGTAGAAATCAACTTCCATCTTAAAAACGTTGCACACTTCCCCGATGCGGCTACCGATACTACCTTTCCCAACAATGAGTACTTTTTTTCCAACGAGGCTGTTGTGTAATGCAAACGGTTTTGTCTCAGGGGTGTTTAGGTATTCTGGAAACTTTCTAAATAGTGAAAGCACAGCAAACATAACCCACTCCACAATGGCATCTCGGTTGCTCCCGCTCGTATTGGCCACGAACACGCCTCGTTCTTTCAATTTCTCAGCATCAAATGCGCCAAGCTCAATGTATGGGTAGGTTACAAACACATTTTGAAGCCGTTCAAGATTTTCTAGCAGATAGTCTCCGTCGCTCAGGATTACGTCTGAATCTTGAACTGAGTCTAGCCACTCTTCAGAAGAGGAAAAAGTAACAGTGTTTACTTCCCCTAAAGAGCGCAAACGTTCACTTTGTTCTTCAGTAAATGGAAATTCACCCGCCAAAGTAATTTTTTTCATATCTCTAGAGTGTAGCAAAAGTTTAAGCTTTAAACACTCAGAAATGGGCCATTTTTTTCTAATGCGGTAGACTAGAGCCATGAAAATCTACTCTTGGAATATGAACGGGATTCGGGCGGTGGCTCGAAAGGGTGATTTGGTGCCATTTATTGAAAAACACCAACCCGATATCCTCTGTATTCAAGAAACCAAGGCCAGCCAAGACCAAATTGAGGTTGATTTGCCAGAATATGAGGAATATTGGTGCTCGGCAGAGAAAAAGGGCTACTC
>JAYTZG010000083.1:0-6271 GCA_043742005.1 Minisyncoccota bacterium
CGCGGCAAAAAAGTCGATGCTCGGTTAGTTGGTCGCGCTTGGTACATTAATCTTGATTCGTTGAATCTGCATCGCAGTGGCCGCTACAAGACGGCGCCCGCAAAAGAGGAAGCGGAGGTTTCTGTTAGAAAACCTCCTAGCCACTACTTATCTCGGATTGATGTAGAGCCAATCCTTAGGAAGAAGACTGTCTCGTTGGTAAAATCCACCAAAGGAGTCTGGACCGAGTTATCTGTCAAATACGAGGAGGACGACCACTCACTAATCCCAAGAGTTAACAAAGAAGCCGTTTCTAAAAATATCCCCGTTAATCCCGCTGAGGCAGAAAGAGTAAAAATACAAAAGGAAAAGTCGCCCGTGACGTCTTTTAAAGCGGAGGCCTTGCCAGAAGTTTACCTCAGGGGACCTATTAATATAGCTGGTCTAGAAGAAGCGACCGAGGCTCCTCCAGAAATCATTGAAAAAAAAGAGCCAGAAATCAAGTTAGAACGGATACCGGAAAATTTCAAACCAAAACAGGTGTTTATCCGTCAATTGAAGAAGCCTTCTGTTGTCATTCCGGCTCCGGTCTTGCATAAGAGCGATATGGTGCGTCCAGTCATGCCTCAGGTTACCAAGGTGCAAGATGCAGGTTCTCAAAAAGTCCAGGATCTAGCCATAAAAACACCAGTTCATAAACACGTCATCAATCAACAGCCCCTCGTCCGACCGACACCGCTGGTGGCAGCACCAGAGAAAAGGCTAGAAAATAAAGTTCTTCCGCCGGTAGTAAAGCGATCAGTACTGCGACCGATAAATGTCGACATGGTAAGTGAAAAGACTACGCTGCCGAACTTCAAACCTCAAGTGGTCCTTAATAATGAAGCCAAGAAAGTCGCGCCACCTCCATCTGGAGGCGGTTGGTTTGCGCCAGTTTTTGCGACCATGGTTGCTGTCGGTCTTGCGGTATGGGTTATGGGCGCGCGGGCGGAGATTTTTGCCGAGCGGGGTACGTATCAGGAACACTGGAAATTTGATATCGACCAACTTCGAGAAAGATTTTAATATTTTTTGACTACGCCTGTACACAGTCTCTTTGCCCGCTGTAGCCGACATGACTTTATAATATAAGCTATAGAGTATGGCTGACAGTCTAGAAATCAATGGGCGGGAAATGCAAAGCATCAAGTACGCTGCCAAGCAGACTGGCTATTCTCGTGACTATGTCACCAAACTTGCTCGGGAAGGGAAGATTGTCGCTGCCCAGATCGGCCGTAACTGGTTCGTTGATACTGATTCGCTGCAGCACTATTCGTCTATAGCCCAGACAGAGCAACTCATTCGCCAGCAACATCTAAGCGAAGAACGGAAACACGAACGTGCTTCCAGGCTTGCTGTCGAAAAAAGGACCGAAAAACAAGACCAGTATCGCCGCCGTCACGCGCTCACGTCAAAAGTCGTGGCTTGTGCTGTGCTAATGCTAGGGCTCGCAACTGGCTTTGCTCTACAGCGTAATCCAGTGATATCAAGTGAAATAAATCGTCAAATGGCCAGCGCCCCGTTAATTCAACGCATTTTTGATGATGAATCGTCGAATGCCCCAAGCTCTGACGGGAAAGAAATAGACACCTCGGCATCAGGAATGCTGAATTTCTCCCATGAAGCGTTTCGGCTTTCGACAATGACCGAATCGAACGAAGGAATCCTGATTTTTCCAAACGCTACCAGTACCGAACCACTAAACCCAGCTGTTCTTTTTTCTGATCAAGTGAGCGTTATTACTGACGAGTCTGGTAGAGAGTACGTAGCGCGAGTCAATAAGAAGGGTGAAGTGGTTGAGAAAATGCCCTTTGTGGTTGTTCCAGTCCATAATAAAAAAACACCTTAAAAACAGCTGCGCGCTACTAGCCGATTTATAGTTATGCACAACTGGAGAGAAAACAGCGAGCGACGTTAACTCGGAGCTGGTATCATATAGTGAGCTACGAATTCTCGTAGAGTAAAAAATATATGAAAACACAAACTTTAACATTATTCGCGATTGACAATGGTATCCGTGCTGCCGCAGCAGCAGGAATCATTGTGTCGCTCCTTTTGGCAGGATTTTTCCTTGCCGAACCACGTATTAGTCACGGACAATCAGATACCGCTAGTTTTTACGTGAGACAAACGATTACAGATGAAACTTCATTCTTAGTTGATCCAGGTAACGTGACCATGAACGGAAGTATTAGTGGTATCACTGGCGGTAACGCTACCGGTAGTTCACGATTTGTCGTCAAGTCAAACAACGCTAGTGGCTACTATGTGGATATCAGCTTCTTTGACAACGCTGGCGCATATGCCATGCGTGGAGATGAGGACGGCGGCGCTCAGATCCGTGACTATGGTCCTGGAGGTGCTGCTCAACCACAGTATAACTTCACGGCTAGTACCGCAGCCCAGTTTGCGTATACCTTGAACTCTTCAACTACACTTGATACTAGTGACTCATTCCTTAATAATGGTTCAAACACTTGCAACACAGGCGCTACTCAAACGTTCGGTAAGTGTTGGAAGTCACCGACTATCACCGCATTTCGTGTAGTAGACCGTACTACTGCAGCCACAACAGGCGCGACTTCGACTCTTTACTTCAAGGTAAACGTGCCTTCAAGTGCCAATCCAACGCCAACAGCGCAAACTTATACAGCCACTGCCACCTTGTCAGTGTTCACCCAATAAGTTACTCTGTAGTCACTAACATGACTAACTTGCGTGCATTCATAGTTTTTACTCTCGCATTCACACCCCTACTTTCAGGGGTGTTTGTGCAATCAGTTTTCGCACAGGAAACTGCCACAACCACAGCGCAATCTGAGACTGACTCTTCTTGGTTTGAACTCGAGCGAATCGAGGGCGATATAGATGTCGGCGACTTCGTTGTCGGTCCCGGCCGCGCCGAGCTCGTAGTGTCTCCAGGAGAAACAATCGTTCAAGAAATTACAGTCACCAACCGCATCAGCGAGAACCGCACTTTCAAGCTTGATGTAGACGACATCACTGGTAGCGCGGATGGTAGTAGTGCGGTCGCTCTTACTGACGGAGCACGCGGTCCGTACAGTCTTCGCGATTACATTTCATTTCCTGAGAATTCATTTACTCTCGGTCTAGGTGAGCGCGCACGTATTCCAGTCACTATCAAAATTCCTGCCGACGCCGAACCAGGCGGTCTCTACGGGAGTGTACTCATCTCTACTGAGCGAAGTACCCTTGAAGGCGGCGAAGCTTCACGTTCACCAATCATCGCTCGAATTGGCTCTCTCTTCTTTGTTACAATTCGTGGGGAAGTGGAGCGTTCCGGCTCTGTCAAAGGCATTAATACTGTCGACGGTAAGTGGTGGTATGAGGAAGGGCCAGTAAACCTTTCGATCCTATATGAAAACACTGGTTCAGTTCACGTAAATCCCTATGGAGAAATTAACATTACTAACATGTTTGGGGAACAAGTAGGATTTGTAGAACTTGAACCATGGTTTGTGCTACCGAAGTCTCTGCGCAGTCGTGACGTATTATGGGACCGAGAATTCCTCCTAGGACGCTACACAGTTACAGCAAAAATTAACCGCGGCTATGATGACGTGGTTGATGAAGTTACTACCACTTTCTGGGTTTTGCCATGGAAAATTGTTCTAGGTACATTCTTCATCCTCTTCATTATTATTTTCAGTCTACGCGCTTTCTTCCGCACGTTTGAATTTAGTCGCAAATCTAAGTAACACGGAGCATGATTTGGTGTAGATCTTTCATACCGTCCATACTCATCGCGGCCCTCTTCACTTGTTTACTATTTGGAGGGTTGCAGTTTGGGTCTGCCCAAGTTCGCAGTAGTACTAACTACCAACTCCAGAGTGATAGCATCAACTTTGGCGGTGGGCTTTCGACGTCCACTTCATACAATCAAGAAAGTACCGCTGGTGAAGTTGGGACAGGTGATTTGAGTAGCTCAAACTATAAGCTCAAGGCTGGTTACCAGCAAATGCAAGAGATTTATCTTAGTATGACCGCGCCGACTAACGTAACGCTTTTGCCGAACCTGGCAGGTATCACCGGAGGAACCTCCAATGGTTCTACTACTGTGACTGTCACTACAGACGGACCGGCTGGATATAGTTTGATCCTAAAGAGTCAGACAGATCCTGCGATGCAAAATGGAATTTATACAATAGGCGACTATGACGAAGGAATCGATGCCGACTACTCGTTTGCGGTTACTGGCGGGATTGCTCATCTGGGTTTCTCACCGTCTGGAAATGACATTGTGCAGTTCTTCAAAGACAACACCTCGCTTTGTGGACTCGGAACCCTTGATACGCCCCTGGCGTGTTGGGCGGGGTTGACCACTATCGGGACTACTATCTCTGAAGGATCTGGTTCTAATCACCCAAACGGGGCGACCACGACCATTAATTTTAGAGTTGGTATCGGGAGCGGCGCAAACGTTGTCACCGGTCTCTACACCGCGACATCAACTTTGACCGCACTTCCGTTATAATAAATACAATGCGATTCCTCACTAGCTTCTTGCTCATTTGTATTCTTGCGATTGCGCTGCCTGTTTCTGCTCAGCAAGACACCGGGGATTTCAATATTAAAGTATTTGGCGCTGAAGATATCGTGGCACCGACCACTCCGACACTCTTGAGTGCGACACCGATTGCGACAGATCAGATTGATTTGGCGTGGAGTACTGCTACTGATAATTTTGTCGTGTCTGGTTATGTCGTCTCCCGCGACGGACTGCCGCTTGCGACCACGTCGCTCACGACTTATTCCGATACTGGACTAACCGCATCGACAACATACACGTATTCTGTACGAGCATTTGATCCAAGTTTTAATTATTCCTCATCCTCGAATCTATTATCGGCCACGACACCGGATAATCCGCCACCTACACCTACCAGCAATGGTTCAAACCAAAGTACCGCCTCCAGGGTCGTACTAAACGAACTTCGGATTGAGAGTGGCATGTCGACCACGTCATTTTACATCGCCACCGCCAGGCCGGCGCGATTTGAAGTACGTTGGGGGCGAACTGGTGCTTATGAGCTAGGTTATGTAGTGAATGACCGCTATGTCTCTACTTATGAAACAACTATCACCGATCTCGAACCAGCAACGACCTATGAATATGAAGTGGTGGGGTATACGCAATTTGGTAAAGCCTTCGTCCTCGAACAAGGGCAATTCACCACTCTCGGCGCTAAAGCTTTTCAAGCGCCGGCTAACGTAAATCGTTTTAGTGCTGCGCGAGACGGTGTTGATGTACGACTGAACTGGAGTTTGCCGTTCACTGATAATTTGTCATCAGTTCGTATTGTACGCAGTCATTTAGGATTTCCCACACACTTAAGCGATGGCGCTGTCGTATATGTAGGTCGTGGCACGTCTGTGGTCGATGAGGACATTTTAGCTAGGTACTCTCCCGTTTATTACACCGCTTTTGTGATCGATGGAGCAGGTAACGTCTCTTCAGGAGCTGTAGCGCTTGTATATGCCGCGGGGCCTCAAACTGGCACCACTCCTGCGGTGCCGATCGGAGTCGGCACTCCACGTCCTCCAGTTTCTACCGAAGACACCGCCTTTGCATCGACCTCACCTACACTACCGGCCAACACTCGTATGCCTGATGTCTCAGAGATTTTTGTCACTCAAAACGATGTGCGGAAATCTTTTGCTGACCAGCTTCTCGCGCTTAATTCTACCGATAGCTTTACAATGTCCATTCCCAAAGACGCCGTATTTGAATCACTCAAGACCATTATTGTTACTCTGACCGATCCAACCGACGCCAAACAAACCTATTCATTTTTACTACGCCTAAATAAGGACCAAACAGCCTATGAAGCCGTTTTGTCACCACTCTTGGTCGAGGGCATCTCGCGAGTCACTATCGATATCTATGACTACAAGTCAGCCGTGGTTGGAACGTACATCAAATCCGTTACCTTTACTGACACAAGTAGTGAAGTTGCGGTGCCGATCTTTCCCGATCTTCTCATCGCGAAAGGTTTACCAATCCTCCTTGTTGCAATTCTCCCGGCACTTATTGGTTTCCTAATATTTTTCTTCTATCGCCGTCGCCGTTAGCATCTTGAGGATAATAGGTGATGAAGTTTTCCTGCATTACTGTATAGTTATTTGAGTTAACTAAGTTTTTATATTTTTATGGCACGAATAGCAATTAATGGTTTTGGCAGAATCGGACGAACTTTCTTTCGTCTAGCATTTGAGCATCCCGATATCGAAA
>JAYTZG010000084.1:0-6248 GCA_043742005.1 Minisyncoccota bacterium
GCTCTCTCTAAAAACTAGGTTAGCCCGCCGCCGCACCACAAGAGTATATCCGTTTCTATAGTCGGCTGAAGCCTCCTTAGAAACTAGGTTATTCCTGGAACTGGTTAAGTTATAATACTGGGCCAGATAGCTACACAAACTTTAAAATATTCCAAAATATTTCTTGAGTTCCGTTACGCCATCAGTCAGCAAAACGGTCGGTTCCCAATCTAATCGCTCTTTGGTTAGAGTTATATCTGCCTTAGTGTGTCTTGGTTCTATTCGTGCATCGACATATTCGGTCTCGCCACCAATCATGCGTGCGATTTCGTTTATCGAAGTTTGATTTCCTGCACCAACATTAAATACCTCTCCCTTTCCTACACCGGGTACCGTAGCGGCTTTTAACACTGCATCAACTATGTCGCGGACATGAGTAAAATCTCGCGTCTGCTCGCCGTCGCCGGTAATCGTAAGCGGCTTACCTTCCATCGCCAATTTCAAAAAGCGTCCTATCACCAGTGCATACGGTCCGTCTGGATCAAGATGTGGCCCGTAGACATTAAAGAAGCGTAGCGAGATTGTTTCAATCCCAAACAAATCACTCCATAGTCGCATGTACTCTTCACCAATATATTTATGCAGCGCATACGGACTCTTTGGCTGCGGTGGTAAGTCAACCGAAAGTGGCAAAACATCCTGGTCGCCGTAGGCCGAACTTGATGCGGCGTAGACTATCCGCTTGACCCCAGCGGCTCGGACTGCTTCAAGAACGGAAAGTGTACCGGTGACGTTAACATCGTGGGTTTCAAAGGGATGTGCGATGGAAAATTGCACTCGTGGCAACGCAGCAAGGTGCACGACTACGTCCACTCCTGCACACACTTTAGTAAGAGCCTTGGTGTCTCGGATATCTAGCTGGTGAAAAACAACGGACGATGGGAGGCGCGCAGCGTCTCCCGTCGTTAAATCATCAACCACCACCACTTCGTGTCCGTCGGCCACAAGCCGCTCTACAAGGTTAGTTCCGATAAACCCCGCCCCGCCCGTGATTAGAAATGTTTGTTGCATACTCGGACTATAACTCATTCGTTCGAGCTTAGGTTCCGGTACGCATTACTATCGTGGCGATCGTCTTTAGCGCAATCTGAGCATCGAGTAAGAGTGAGCGTCGTTCGAGATAGTACAAGTCGTATGACAATTTTATTTTTGTACGCTCCACGTCGATACCGCCGCGCGGTACGTCAAAGTTATTAATCTGTGCCCAGCCAGAAAGGCCCGGCTTGAGAAAATGACGCGCGTTGTAGTACGGCACCTCCTTGGCATACACGGAAGCTAAGGCCGGCATTTCTGGACGTGGCCCGATGAACGACAAGTCTCCTTTCAGCACATTGATGAGCTGCGGCAGTTCGTCAATCCGCGACATACGAAGCATCTTCCCTACCTTAGTATCTACGAGCGTACTCTTGAGAGCCCGATCTCCTGCATCAAGGCCGTTCTTTGTGCGCAATTTGTAGATAGTGATGAGTCTGTTGTATTGTCCGATTCTGGTGGTGGTATAAAATAACGGACCTTTATCTTCGAGCTTGATAGCCAGGGCTGCAAATGGAAACAACAGCGCCGCAGGAAATAAAAGCGCGAGCGCACCGACCATATCAATCGCCCGCTTCACTGCATCATAGATAGCGCTTTTTGATTGAGAAATATTAGAAATAAACCAATCATATTGAATACAAGAAACCGGCACCTTATCAAAGGTATCTTCGTAGAGTCGATTAAAATCAAGGAAAGTAAATGCAAAGTGCAAGAACGACAAATCAAACAGCACCGGCAAAAAGTTGCCAATCGCTTCGCTGCGTGAATCAGCGACGATGAGTTGTATTTTTTCTTTCTCGATTAGTTTCAAAAGTTTGGCTTCAAAGTCTTCCGTACTCTCTAGTGTCTTGGCGTCGATAATACGCACGAAGTAGTAATTGTAGCGATCGTTATTATTTATCTCATCCGCTAACTCAATCGCCTCCGCTCCATCCGCGATAAGAATCGCTTTATGCTGTTGTTTGGTCGAAAGCATCGGTACAACCATGAGTCGCCAAGCGGTCATCAGCCCAATTGAAATAATTAAATAAATGACGAGATTGGTTTTTGGAGTAATTCCAAACGGGATGATAAAAAACAATATCCCAGCGAAAAACACGTTGATAATTTGTGCGTACAAGATCCGACTCAAAAGCAACCGCTTCAGGAGATTCGTGTGCTTGTCGTACAAACCTAGGATAAAGAACACCGCCAACCAGACCGCTGACACGGTCATAAAGGGTGGCACATGGGCTTCGAGTCGCTCCACACTGGGAATCTCAAAATAGCGGACTAAAAGGGTCAGCCAAAGAGCGACATTAAAGATAATAATATCGCCTAAAATAAGAATAAATAGCTCCCGTGTCCGTTCTCCCATAGTATGTATATAACGAAACCAATCCTACAGAAGTTTTGCTATATAGCAAGACCAAAAGCACATGCCGCGAAGCACTAGACGAAGTTTAAATCTAACGTATGCTGTTTATATACTTATGCGAACTATTCCTAAAATTGTTTATCTCATCACAAAGAGCAACTTCGGCGGTGCGCAGAAATACGTCTACGAACTAGCGATGGACGCTAAAGCCCGTGGCTGGGAGGTGATGGTGGCCTGTGGCGGCACTGGTGAAAAAAATGCTGGTTTGGGACTCTTGGCGACTAAACTCGAAGAGGCTAACATCCCCGTTATCCCTATTCAACACTTCATGCGCAATGTCTCTCTCGATGACGACATCACAGCCTTTTTGGAAGTGCGTAGGCTATTGCGCGAAGAATGTCCGGATGTACTCCATGTCACCAGTTCAAAAGCTGGTGCGCTGGGTGCTTTAGCTGGACGCATGTCGAGCATCAAGAATATTGTCTTCACCTCTCACGGACTGACTATCGACGAAAACTGGCGGCCGTTTTGGCAGCGAGTATTCATCTACATTGGCACCTGGCTCACCATGTCTTTTGCTCACTACTCGATTATGATTTCCAGCGAAACTTACAAGCGAGCCAGGCGGATGCCAGGAATGTATCGAAAAGTTGTGTTGATTAAAAACGGCGTCGCACCGGTTGACTTCATGGACAAAGATGTGGCTCGCGCGGAACTCGAACTGACAATACCCGAAGGACACACCCTCATCGGCGGCATCGGCGAATTACATCAAAACAAAAACTGGAGTGTTGCCATTCAGACTATTGCTAACCTACCTCCCACCGTTCACTTTGCTATTATTGGGAGCGGTGAGGAGTATGATTCATTACACCATCACGTAGAAAAATTAAATGTTAGTAATCGTGTTCATCTCCTAGGCTACGTGCCTGATGCTGTGCGTTATCTAAAAGCCTTTGACATTTTTGTCCTACCTTCAAAAAAGGAGGGCTTGCCTTATGTGATACTCGAGGCGGGACTGGCGGGACTGGCGGTGGTGGCGAGTGATTTACCGGGCAACCGCGACATAATTGAATCCGGCGTACATGGTTTCTTAGTTGAACCACAGCCGCGCATACTCGCCACATCTATCGAAATGCTATTGCGAGATGAGGGAATGCGACGACGTCTTGGAGCCACCCTACAAGAGCGAGTTATGGAAGATTTTTCAATACAACACATGTCAGATGAGACATTTGCCCTCTACTCCAAAAGACTTTTCATCTCAAAACGGATTGTTGTATAGCGACTCATACCAAGCACCATTCCGA
This sequence comes from Minisyncoccota bacterium, assembly GCA_043742005.1. Lineage (GTDB taxonomy): Bacteria > Patescibacteriota > Minisyncoccia > Phycocordibacterales > UBA918 > OLB19. The sequence goes on from JAYTZG010000084.1 coordinate 3,742, forward strand.
CCGCAACGAACTCGGTAATGAGATGCGAGCCGCCGTAACTCAAAAACGGAATCGTGGTACCAGTTACTGGTAGCAGTCCTATATTCATTCCAATATGAATAAAAAAGTGTGCGACAAACAGAATCGCGACACCTGACGCAAACAGCCGCTCGAAGTTAGTGGCTCCGTGGTTGGCATGGTATAGAAGTCGCCATATCACAGCCGCAAAAAGTGCGAACAATATCAGTACGCCGAACAATCCCCATTCTTCAGCAAAGGCAGCAAAAATAAAGTCCGTTTCAAACTCTGGAAGAAAGAGCAACTTGGATTGTGTGCCGTACCCAATCCCTTTGCCCATGAGTCCGCCTGAACCAATCGCCACCGTTGATTGGTAAGCATTGTAACCAGCTCCCTGGATATCAGCCAAGGGGTTGAGGAAGGTGACGATACGTTCCTTTTGATAGTCAAAAAAAACAAACTGCCACATCAGACCAAAGACAATCGCTCCCAAAAGAAATACCGATAAAAGATGCCGGAGTTTGATACCTGACACCAAAACCATACCGAGCCAAACAAAGAACAAAATCGCTGCTGACCCGAAGTCAGGTTGAATAAATACCAGTCCGAAAATTCCCAGCGCGTAGATGCCAGAAATAATGATATGTTTAAAGTCACCTATTTGTTCGTGGCGTTTGGCGAAATATTTCGCCAACACCAAAATCAATACCAGCTTTGCCGGGTCAGCTGGTTGGAGTGAGAACAGTCCAAAGTCAAACCGACTCTGCGCACCAAGAGTAATCTCACCGATAAATAGCACCAGTGCTAGTGCCGCCACCGTCGCTAGAAAAATATAAAAAATGGTGTTGCCCGAACGCAAGAATCGATAATCTGGAATCATCGCAAATAGAAGCGCAACAGTAGCCACAGCAATCCAAATCAATTGTTTATTGAAGAAGTCGTTTTCTCCAACATGGGAGTACATTGTGACCAGACCCAAAAGTGCCAAACCGAGCACAGGTAAAAACAGCATGAAATCAAAACCTGCAAAGAGCACTCGTAGTTGGTTCATAAGAGCATTCTACAAAATCACACGCAAAGTGGAACTAGTAAGCCCTACCGAAGTGGGGCAAAGTTTGTGGGAGTCTTGGCTATTACTTCGATTTTTGAAGTCCCTGTCTCACATAGATCAACAGCGATCTGCTTGTATACGGCCTCTAGTTCGGCTATCGTTGGTGCTTCATAATAGTAAGATGGACCGGTAGCCAAATCTTTTATAAGCGAAACGTCACGACTGACGTCACCTTGCTCTGCCCCAAAAAAATCTCCAAAACCGATAGTATAGATAATGGCATTTTGTTTTTTGGCGAGTTCGGCTTGCTCTCGCGCAAAAGTAGCAGCATAGGCTCTATCTTGCAAACCAGTCTCTGGATTAACTGGCCGAGTGACATCACCGTCGGTCATAAAGACAATGACTTTCCTTGCGTCATCGCGATGTCGAGGGCTAAGTAACTCTGCTGTAGCCGCCTTAAAGGCTTCGCCCATGTTTGTGTACTGGACACCACCGGTGCCCATCACGGTGTCCTGAATCGACTGTCGAACAATCCAAAAATCTTTAGTCAAGGCTTGCTCCATCGGAGTGGTCGGCGTAGTGGCATATGAAACATATCCCATCTGATCATTTTTACCCAAAAGGTTAGCGAAAGACTGCGCAGCGTTTTTAGCACTTTCAAGTGGCTCTGGAGGTACACCGCCATCAGAAGCCATGGAGCCAGACCGGTCAAGAACCAACACCACATCTGAAGGAACTTCGCAACTGCGGACGGTTTTCGCAATGGAATTGGGCCAAGTGAAAACAGCCTCTTTTGTTGAACGAGCCTCAAGATTATCAATAAACGTCTGCGAAGCGGTGATGGGTTTGCCGGCGTCGTTAAATAGTGTCGCCACCACTTCCACTTGTTCGGCTGCGGTCAATTCTATATTTTTAATGATGACATCCAGACGTGGTCGTGCGTCAGCACCCGAAAGGTTGACGTTAGAAACCTCAAACTGCTCACGGCCAGCACTGGCGGGAATCCACAACTCCGGCGGTTCCAGGGTGAGTTTTGTTTCAGTGACTTTTTTGCCGTTGGTTTGGATGCGGCCTTCAAAAATCGGATAGATGCTATTTGGCGGTAGTACGGTTTTCCCTTTTCTCTCGGCCACTACTTCAGTACCATTAAAAAGCTGCAGGGTGTACGCAAGTTCTGGAGTGGCTGCTACTTGATTGCTATTTTCAACGTACGCCACAGCGTTGTACTGACCTTCGATAATTTCAAAACTCTCGGCCCAGACAATGCGAGGCAGGATAACATCCGTTGCACAAATACGCACGCACGAACCGCCACAGTCGACACCCCTCTCATCGGCGTTTTTACTGTTATCAAAACAGTCGCCGGGTGTATAGAAGTATCCAAAATAAACTCCAGTGGTGACGATTGTTAGGGTGAGTAAAAAACCAGTCCCGTAGTAGACCCGCCGCCAAAATGCCC
>JAYTZG010000085.1:0-6102 GCA_043742005.1 Minisyncoccota bacterium
GTTAGCTTTTATCCATTTATTTCGCATCTGCTTATTTTTCAGACCATCAGGCTTGAAGTAAATATCAGTACCATTACTAATGACAGCCATTGAATACATAGTCTTGGGCTTTTTTGTTCCTGCCTCAAATGTCACAGTCGTACTACTTACATTCAAAGACTGAGCATTGGAAGTGTTATAAAAAGAACCACTCACTGAAGAGCCGGCGTAATAAGAGGGTGTTTTATCATTCTCCTTTTTATATACGTACCCAACGTTCATCATCTCTACATGTAAGTTTTTAGACTCTTTGTTAGTAACATTATTCATTGAGTGTATAAAATCTGCTGGAGCCAAAGTATCCCAATTTGGGGCAGCCATCGCCACATTGCTACTAATGAGACACAGAGCGAGACTTAAAAAGAATTTATTCATATTTCAAAAGCATATAGCAATAGATTCTAGATGTCTACACGCAGGTTCCGGACTTTCTTTTTAAAATTTAATCTAACCAAAACCGCCCAAGCATAGTAGCTAGGACGGTTTTGGAATCGTGTTGCGGGGCCCAGAATCGAACTGGGGTCTGGAGGTTATGAGCCTCCCGAGGTACCTCTCCTCTACCCCGCTATATATTTATCTTCTTTTGTCACCATGAATAAAATTCACAGTGACGAAAACATACACTAAAAAAGACGTTCTGGCAAACGGACTCTTACAATCCGAACTCGTTGAAGACTTTTCGGTAGCGGCTGACGGTCTCTTCGGCGATACGCTTCGTGAGTACGAAGTCAGCGCCCTCGTGGGCAATTCGATTACGGACCTTATGGGCTTCCCAAGCATCGTTTAGAGAGGCAAGTTGAGATGGCGGGATACTCTTGAGTCGTTCGCCGAGTGAGTTTCCAACATATCCTCGCTGTTTTAGTAGGTCATCAAGCACAATGTCAGCTTCAATAATAGCCAGCTTCCAGTCGTTTGGATTGTCGGAATCAATGTGCTTGAGGACATCATCTAAACGACTGGATTTCTTTACTCCGCGATAAAGCTCGTCATATAAGTCCTCAGCGTCACGAAGTTCTTTGTCATTCATAGCGTAAAATTGCCAGCGGCGGGTAGAGGCGTAGGCGTAGAGCACTAACATAGCAATCGAGACGACAAAAGCTAGTATTACATAGACCGACCACAACGTATTGAGAAAACTGACAAATCCATTAACACTAAGTAGCGAGGCTGAAGTTTCATTACCGCCGATGATGTGGGCAAAAATACTAAAAATATCAAAACCTCCGACAGGAATATCTGCACTGGTTGATGAGACGTTTGCAGCAAGAGGCTGCGTGGGTTGAAGAGGTTGTGATGGTTCCATGAGAGCTTAAAGCTGCTCGTCGTAGACTTTCTTTCCAATATGAAAAAGACGAGCGTCACCACCTAGTGGTGCTATATATTGTACCCCAACCGGCAGCGCAATACCGTCACGTTCTACTGTCCCCATAGGAAAAGTCAGGGCCGGGACACCTGTAAGATTCACTGGCACAGTGAAAATGTCTTGACTGTACATGGCAAGAGGATCTTCTTGTTCCCCAATCTTGAAAGCGGGAGTGGGTGCGGTTGGAGTAAGTATGACGTCCACAGTCTTGAACACTTCTTGTAGCTCCTGCCGCATCTTGCGGCGGACTAGCTCAGCTTTGCCGTAGTAGGCGTCGTAGTAGCCAGAAGACAGTACGTGGGTACCGAGCAGAATGCGGCGCTTAACCTCGGCACCAAATCCTTGTGCGCGAGATTTCTGATACACCTCCAGTAAATTTTTGCCTTCAGCCGAAAAACCATAACGGATACCGTCGTAGCGGGCTAGGTTTGAAGAGACTTCCGCCGGCATCACGATGTAGTACGCCGCTAGTCCTTTCTCAAAGAGTGGTAATTCGATATCGACTATTGTGTGTCCTTGGGACTTCAAGAGTTCGAGATGTGCTTCAAAAGTAGTTAGTACGTCTGCATCAACGCCACCCTTCATAAAGTCACGCGGTACACCAAAGGTATATGCCAACTTCTCGGGCAAGGTTGGATACGTGTCGGGAGCAATGGTGGTGGCGTCGTAACTATCAAGACCAGCCATGATGTTATGCACTAGCTCATTATCCGCGACAGTGTGCGTCATCGGACCAGCCTGATCAAGCGAAGAGCCCATAGCCATCAAGCCATAGCGAGACACGGCACCGTAGGTTGGCTTGAAACCAACGAGACCACAGTAACTAGCCGGCTGACGAATCGAACCACCGGTGTCTGTACCAATAGCGACTGGCACAGCGCCCATCGCCACAGCAGCGGCTGAACCGCCAGAAGAACCTCCGGGGACGCGAGTAGTGTCGAGTGGATTCTTGGTTACACCAAAAGCAGAGTTTTCAGTTGAACCTCCCATCGCAAATTCATCCATATTAGTAGCACCGACAAAGATTGCTCCCGCGTCGCGCAGACGCTTGATGATGGTAGCGTCATAAGTCGCGGTGTAGTTCTCGAGGATTTTTGAAGCTCCGGTGGCTCGCTTACCTTTAACTAAAATATTATTCTTAAGAGCAACTGGTATCCCGAGAAGTGGAGGCAGTTCGCCTCCCTTCTGATACTGCTCGGTCGCGACTGTAGCCGCTTCTCTCGCGTCTTCATAGACATCCAAAAAGGCATTGAGATTGCCGTTCTTTTCCGCAATCACCTTAAGTGATTCTTCAATTGCTTGGGTTGGGGTGTAAGTACCGGCAATAAACGCTGCGCGTAATTCAGAAATTGTTTTCAACATACAGTTATTATTATTCGGTACCACCAATGATTTTTTTAACTTTCATGTAGCGACCTTCTGTGTGCGGCATTTCAGCTATCAAATCTTTGGTATATTCATCGGCTTCGTTTGTTATCACATCAGGACGTAAAATATTGTGCCGCGGCCCGAGGACTGGTGTCATATCAGCATCATCAGACGCCATATCAGAAATCACACTCACGTACGACATAATCGACGAAAGTTCCGCTGGTAAGGCTTGGAGCTCCGTCTCGGTTAATTCCAATCGGGCTAAAGTGGCCAAATGGGCAATGTCTTCACGTTTCATGGGCGCATAATAGCATTCTCCAGTCTACTTTTCCATGAGTTTCAAAAAGGCAGTCTCGTCGAGAATCGTTACCCCTAACTTCGTCGCCTCCTCCACCTTACTTCCGGGCTCTGTACCTACTACAACATAATCAGTTTTCTTGGAGACGCTACCAGTCACCTTGCCGCCACGCTTTTGGATTTCTTCTTTGGCTTCGTCGCGGGAGTACTTGGTGAGGGTTCCGGTGAGGACAAAGGTTTTATCTTGGAGGGTAGCTGAGGTGGCTTGTCCGCTATCAGTTTCTGGGGTGACGTGTCGGAGAAGTTCGTCGACCATCTTTAGATGATTTTTATCTTTAAACCACGCCACAATTGACTCAGCCACTACGTCACCAATACCGTAGATGGCGGCAATGTCAGGCGAGGTGGCGGAGCGGAGCGCCGCCACCGACCCAAACCGGTCAGCCAACAGTCGCGCAGTTTCTTCACCTACGTTATCAATCGAAAGTCCTACCAAAAATCGGTGCAGTGGTACTACCCGAACATCATCAATGGCTGAAATAATATTTTCGGCTGACTTCTCTTTAAAACCAGGCAGATCTTTTATATCTCCGGCTGTCAGCGTGAATAAGTCGGCATGGGTAGAAATCAATCCATTATCTAAAAAGGCATCAATGATTTTCGGTCCGACACCGTCTATATTGAGGGCGGTTTTGCCAACAAAGTAATAAAGTCGTTGGCGGTGGAGAACGCCCGAATCTGTTGAGACGCAGCGATAGGCGGCCTCGCCAGGAATCCGCTCAATCCGGCCGTCTCCCCCGCATTCAGACACGTGGGCCGGGAATTTGTATGGTTTAGTTTTGGCCGGACGTAAAGTCAGAATCACTGAAACAATTTCCGGAATAATATCGCCCGCCTTCCGCAAAATAATCGTGTCCCCCACACGCACATCAAGCCTAGCGATATTGTCTTCATTATGTAGAGTAGCGCGCGAGACGGTCGAACCGTCGATACGGACCGGCCGTAAATGCGCCACTGGCGTAATCACCCCAGTCCGACCCACTTGTAATTGGATGTCTTCCACCACAGTTGCAGCTTCAACGGCTGGGAATTTGTACGCCACGCCAAACCGCGGCGCCTTGGCTGTGTAGCCTAATACTTTCTGAAGCGGAACCTCGTTCAACTTTATCACCACACCATCAATTCCGTGTGACAAAGTGCCTCGCTTATCTTTCCAGGTATCATAAAATGCTTGAATCTCATTCACTGACTTACAAAGCTTAGGATTATTATCAGTCGGTAATCCGAGTGTTTTTAGAAGCTGTAATTCTTCCCACTGCGTCGTTGGGATTGTTAGTTTTGTGCTAAATACTTCAAGTAAGTCAAGGTCGTATACAGTCAGGGAAAGATTGCGCCGACGAGAAACTTCAGGATCAAGTTGACGCAATGAGCCAGCGGCAGCGTTGCGGGGATTGGCAAAAAGCGCTTCACCGGTGGTCTTGCGCTCATTATTAATTCTTTCAAAATCTTTTTCTGAGAGCCACACTTCACCGACACACAATAGACTGACTGGTTGTTTTAGTTTTTTTGGTAAAGTCGAAATAGTCTGTGCAGTGTGAGTCACATCTTCGCCTACTTCACCGTCTCCGCGAGTGGATGCCCTTACTAAAATTCCCTTCTCATACTCAATCACCAACTTCAGTCCATCAACTTTATGTTCACAAACATACGACGGGCTACCTTTGATATCAGCATCAGCCATCAGGCGACGCACCCGAGCATCCCACTCGATTAGTTCCACTTCATCAAAAACATTATCAAACGACCACTGACGAACTTTGTGGGTCACCTTAGAAAAAGCTTCAGAAGCCACACTGCCAACAGCACTAGCCACTGCACTCACCTTTCCTTCAACAAGTAGTTCTAGTTCTTGCAACTCTTCAATCAGAGCGTCGTAAGCCTCGTCGCTAATCTCCGGAGCATCTTCTTCGTGATAACGCTTTTGGTGATGTGCAACAGTGTTCCTAAGCTGTTTCAGGCGTTTTTTCTGGTCGGCTGCATTCATGCCTAGAATTGTAGCAATACTTCGCGTTGAACGGTACCCACACTTGTAATGTTCCCACAAGAACGGTTCCAGCCCTTGGTTGATATGACGGTACAGCGTTCTCCAGCAGCACACGCTTTATTATCAAGAGGATATCCTTCAATCCAATCATCTACACCACTGAGGTTTAGGCCACTCTGTCCTGCTGTCGCATTAAGTACCAACGTTTGGATTACGGTGCAACGCGGAGAAGTGCCCCAGCTAAACTGGTATTTGTAGAAGGTGACGGTGCCGTTACCAGTGACGCCTGTGGTTACCTGATAGATATCATTACTTGACGGAGAAACAGAAAAACAACTAGGGTTTATAGCTCCTCCCGCTTCCATCGTTGAAGAGGCGATTCGCCTTATGTACCGGGCGCACTCCATACCAGCGTTGGCGGCATGGAAGGCAATCTCCGAGTCTTTGGCATTGGTTGATAATTGTACTTGTTTGAGTGACAAGTCCAATACTGATATTCCGATCGCCGCTACTGCTCCAACGACAATTAAAGTCATCAGGAGTGCGAAGCCGGCTTTTTTTCGACTGTTTGCTGTGCCGTTAATTTCCATATACATTGAAAAGTTGTGTTTCTACTTCTACTTTTTGTTCTTGACGAAGATTTCCTGAACGCCAGGTGACTCTAGAGATAACCTTCACTTCATTGGCATTTACTCTGGTAAAGTATATTTTACGAGTAAAGGGTGTCGACTTGTTTGTACCAACGGTATGAGTAAACTTAGAGCGTTGATTGTTCGTTGTGGTATCGAGATAAAGTGCGCAAGCTGTCTGAGAACTACCACAATTTATGATATTTACAGTACCGGTCTGAACAGCGTTTATCGTAAAGCCACACCCTCTAGAGGCATTATAGCAATTCTGATAAGTTGTGTTTATGGTTGTAAAATCAGCCCAAGGACTGGGGTTGGTACCCTTAAAGAGAGTATGGGTAAGTATGAGATCATCACGA